>NZ_JBNNXU010000023.1:0-88604 GCF_052873915.1 Photobacterium sp. DNB22_13_2 | reverse complement strand
TTCATTGATAATTCTTTTGTTGACTATCATTTCACGAGTGCCCACACAGATTGCATGGTCAAATTGTTAAAGAACAATACTGATTGGTTAGCGGCTTAAGTTGCCGTTCTCCGTGTCAGTGAGGCGGCATTATAGAGACTTGAGTCACTCTGACAAGGGTTTTCTTTAAAAAAAAAACCACCCGACGATTATTTCTACTAATGTGAGATAAACGCCTCTAATTTCAACATTAGAGGGGCGTCACACTCGCTAGCTAGCAATTACAAGTCAATGAAAGTAATATCAATGTGACTTTGTTGTTAAAATAACCAATAACGCCTTCTTCTTTTTTCTTATGACGATGTAGTTAACTTATGAAATTATCCAATCAATCTCTTAAACCGATTCTCGCAATCGCCATTGTTGGGGGCTTAGTATTCAGTTTTCTCCCCATCTATCCCGGTATTGCCTTTGCACTTGGAGCGATTTGTACTGCTTTTATCCTGCCTCTTATACCAACTCAATTCTCATCCGAAGAGCCAAACACAGCCCAAGCCAGTAAAACCCTTTACGTTGGCAACCTGCCCTATCGGGCCAATGAAAGTGAAGTAAAGAAGTTATTCTCTGAGCATGGTGAAGTCTTTGCTGTTCGCTTAATGAAAGATAAGCGAACAGGAAAAAGGCGTGGATTTGGTTTCGTTGTTATGAGCAGCAACGATGCTGGCAATGCGATTGCACAATTAAATGATAAAGAATATGGCCAACGCACCCTGAAAGTCCGTGAAGCCAATGAGCCTAAGGCCGGGGATACTGAAGAGTCCTAACTGGCGATAGTTTCATTTCTGCCAAACTTTTATTGAGTGCCGCGGTGTTATTACCAGCGGCACTATTGTATGTAAGGTTAGGCTCAGCACTGGTTTTTGTTATTTCTCCCAGCAAATCCTTCACCCTATTTGCAATCGCCCGTCCAGAATCGACAATAATCACATCACCTTTGATCGCTTCAATGATTTCATCTTTAATTAATGGAAAATGGGTACACCCCAACACCACACAGTCCACGTTACCTCGCCATAATGACAAAATGCCTTCAAGTTCGGTAATTGAAATCGGCTGGCCACGCAGCTTTTGTTCTGCCATTTCAACCAACCGTGTTGATCCCATTCTTAGCACTTCACAATGACTGGCAAACTGGCTAATGAGCAGGTCGGTATATTCGCGCTGCACCGTGGCTGGTGTTGCCAATAAACCAATTACCTTTCGCTGACTAAGCATTGCCGCAGGCTTTATTGCCGGAACCACACCAACAACAGGGATAAATAAGAACGCACGTAATGTAGGTAGCACAATAGTACTGGCGGTATTACAGGCAATCACGACTAAATCGATAGCATGGCGCTCGACCAACAGAGAAACAATATGGCGGGTTCGCTCTATGAGCTCTTCTTCTGGCAATTCCCCATAGGGAAAAGCTGCATCATCAAATGCATAGATATATTGAACGTTAGGTAATTGCGCATATATTTCCTGATATACGGAAAGTCCACCCACACCGGAATCAAAAATCAGTACCCGCTTCACTCTCACTCTCTGCCATGTCACTCACAAGGGGCAACATCATACTGCGAATTGAAGGCTTCCCCCAAATAACAGAGGTTATTTTTAAGTTAGACAATAGCGCTGATAATGAAAGCGACTCTGTCTTTCTATCTCCGTTAACTCAATATTCAATACCCCACGAAAGCATGGCGCCTTGACCACTAAAGTATGAAACTCGCCATCCTCACCACACGGGTCAACTTCAGCAGGTAATGAAAAAATAAGCTCGCTGCTATACCACTGACCACAGAAGACACCATCTAGCTGACTGGTATCTATTGTTGTTAATATGGTTTGGATACCCCGCTGAAGTATTTCATTGGCCAATGCACTGCTCTCTTCTCCCATCAAAGGGAAGACGCACTGCCAGCCTGCAGGTTCGATATAGCTGCGACGATAATCGGCAATCCCATTACAGAACATATCACCAAAGGCCACGGCCTCTACTTCCAAGTCACTACTACGCAACCCATCAATAACCAGTAATTGGTAGACCTCATTTGGCGGGAACACCTCTGGTAAGGCTATTTCTACTAATGGTAGACCGGTTAAGGCCGCTTGAGCTCGAACCACCTCTAATGGCGTGGCTTGGAAAGGGACTTCGTCTTCAACATAGGTGGTATACAACCCCACCACCTTATAACGGGGATCTTCCAGCAAGCGGATCAGGGTTAAAGTTGAGTCTTTGCCAGAAGACCAGCTGACAATCGTTTTTAATGGACTCATGAGAGTATGGCTCCATAAAAAAAGCCACCAACCGGTGGCTTTATTATTTTTTAAAATTGATAAGAAACCGTGGCGTAGTAGCTACGCTCTTGGACGTTGTAAGTCTCCTTAGCAACATAATCCTCATCAAACAAATTAGCGACTCGACCCCGTAGAATTAAGTTGTCATTCCAGTAGTAGCTTGCCGCCAAGTCAACCAAGGTATAAGCATCCAAACTCTTGGTATTCGCCGCATCATCGTAGCTCTTGCCTTTGTATAGCGCACTTACATCAAACTGCCACTGGTCAAACAAGTAGGAGACATTCCATTTAGCGTTATGTTTAGAGCGGCGTATCAGTTGTTTATTGGTACTACTATCTTCGGCATCCAAATAGTCATAACTGATATCGTGGTAGAGCGGCCCTGTATTGAATCCAGCGGTTAACTCAAGTCCCTTAATCTCCGCTTCATCCACATTCATGGGGATCCAATCACTAAATGGATTATTCGGGTCAATCGGCGCCCATGCGATGAGTTGATCGATGTCAGATTGGTAGGCTGTTACTCGCCAGTCTAACAATTGGTGTGTGCCAGATAATGACACTTCATAGTTGGTTGACTCTTCTGGCTTAAGGTTAGGATTACCGGAATCTGGCCAATACAGGTCGTTGAATGTCGGCGCCTTAAACGCAGTGCCGACATTGGCTGAAATCTGATAGTTTGTCAGGAAAGAATAAGCGGCTGCAGCCTGCCAAGTGTTATTACGGCCATAGCTATCATTATCATCGGTCCTTACGCTGCCCTCTATTTGCAAGCCCGCATCATTACGGTAAATAGAGGTAAGGTACAACGCAGAGTTGTCACGCTTATCTTGTGAGAAGGTCGTTGTACTATTTGAAACCGAATCGCGATACCACTCAACGCCACCGCCGAACTCCAGTTCAGAGTTCAACTGGTAGTGATTTTGCCAATTCACCACATCCCGTTTGGTTTTGATCTTACTGCCTGCACTTATATCACTGAAGTTACGCGCTTCATCTTGATTCTGAGCAACAGTCAACTCGCTAATAAAGTTGTCATTGCTATAACCCGCCTTAGCAGCCACATTATACATAGAGGATTCACTTTGGGCGTTTGGAGTTGAAATGAAGTCCCCCGTTGTGAAATCGAAATATCCATCATCGTATTCACTTTCACCGTCATGGTAGTAACCTTGCAGACTGATTTTCCAGTTCTCATTCAAGTTGGTACCAATTTCAGCTACAACATTACGATTTTTAAAACCGTCATCATCTTGCTCATACGGCTGCTTTCGGGCGGAAAATCCATCCGCTTGCTCACCCTTGAGGGCGATTTTACCCCAACTGTTTTGCCCTAGCGACCCAGCGACAGAGCCTCCGAATTGGTAATATCCATCACTGCCCGCTCCAGCACTAACCTCCGCCAACGCTTCACCCGGTTGATAAGCCGTAATGATGTTCAGCACGCCACCTACAGCATCAGAACCATAAAGTGCCGCTCTGGAGCCTCGGATAAACTCGATACGCTCAATCCCCGTCAATGGTATTTGGCTAAAGTCAGCACTACCCAGTGTCGCACTGCCAATTCTTACGCCATTTATCATCACTAGTAGGTGACGCGAAGTCGTGCCACGAACATAAATTTCTGTGCTTTGGCCATATCCACCAGAAACCACCTGTACCCCTGGCAAGCGTCGAAGTACCTCTGCCATGGACTTGGCTTGAATGGCATCAATTTCTTCTTTGGTGACAACAGAGACAGGGGCAATCACATTTTTGACAGATTGCTCAAATCGGTTGGCGGTTACGACCATCACTTCATCAGACGAAGTCTCGGCGGAAACCATAGACGGCAGGCACAAGGGTGCCAACGCCACTGCTAAAAGCGTTTTTTTCATTATTTAGATACCTTAAGTCGCGTTCATTCCTGAGCCACTGCTTGGCTCGGTACACTGGTCGGTCTTCGGACTTAAGAGCTTGGCCGGACGGCCACCTAGGCAACAACTTCCCACTTCAGGCATCTGTATTGCACAGATTGTAGAAGCAGTGTTCGGAACTGAACGTCCATGTGCTTTCGTTCTCTATCACCGCTGCGCGTCAGTCACGGAATTTCACCGTGTTCCCCAGCCTGCAAGCAGGCTAACCAGCGCAATTGCATGCTAATTATCCTACATCTTAATGTCTAGCGGTTATTGCTTTGAGCGCAAAATAACGGTTGATTCACGATTTTATCCGGCACAACACTGGACATCGGTCAACAATACAATAAAATCTGGCGCTCTTATTTTGAGCAGTTTGAGGCAACCTCTATGGCATCCACCAATATCAATCCAGCTGAGTACCAACCACAGCTAGATGAAAAAGCAGCGCGTATTCAAAATATCTTTGCTGATTTTGATACACCTGAGCTTGAGGTGTTTGCCTCTCCTGCCGAGCACTACCGTATGCGTGCCGAGTTCCGGGTATGGCATGAAGGTGAAGATCTTTACTACGTTATGTTCAACCAAGAGACCCGCGAGAAGTATCGCGTTGATCAGTTCCCGGCAGCCAGCCGTTTGATCAATGACCTCATGCCTCTTTTGGTTGATGCGCTAAAACCGGTAAAAGCCCTACGTCACAAACTATTTCAAGTCGATTTCCTATCTACCCTCAGCGGAGAAATTCTGGTTTCCCTGCTATACCATCGCCAGCTAGATGCAGAATGGGAGACAGAAGCCAAGGCACTGAAGCAACGCCTGAATGACGAAGGGTTCAAACTGAACTTTATCGGTCGCGCACGTAAGCAGAAGATTGTCCTAGACCAAGAGTTCGTTCTCGAGAAACTGCAGGTTAATGAGCGTGTGCTAACGTACAAGCAAGTGGAAAACAGCTTTACCCAGCCAAACGGCGAAGTGGCCCAAAAGATGCTGGAGTGGGCGGTTGATTGTACCCAAGAGAGCCAAGGCGACCTGCTTGAGCTGTACTGTGGTAACGGTAACTTCTCATTGGCACTGGCCAAGAATTTCGACCGAGTACTGGCCACCGAGCTGGCAAAGCCATCTGTTGATTCAGCCCAGTACAACATTGCCGTGAACAATATCGACAATGTCCAGATCATCCGCATGTCTGCCGAAGATTTTACCGAGGCAATGGAAGGGCGCCGTGAGTTCCGTCGCCTGAAAGATCAAAATATCGACCTGCAGAGCTACAACTGCAACACGATTTTCGTTGATCCACCACGTTCAGGTATGGATGAAGGTACCTGCCGTATGGTGCAAGGTTACGAACGTATCATGTACATTTCATGCAACCCAGATACGCTCAAAGAGAACCTCGAGATCTTATCTCAAACGCACCGTATCACCCGTTTCGCCCTATTTGATCAGTTCCCATATACCCATCACATGGAAGCAGGTGTTCTGCTCGAGCGTAAATAACCCAATCAAACACTAAAAAAGGCGCCAATCGGCGCCTTTTTCTTTATGTCACGACAGCAGCAACTACGCTTCTGGTTGTGCCTTTGGTGTCATGATTCCCAGTTTGTAAGCGACCCAGAACAGAAGGCCCAGCGCTAGGATCAGTGGTAGGAAATTTGAACCCATATCCGGTACTTGAGCACGTACAAATGCCGAATAGCCAAACGCGCCCACGAGGAAACAGGCAAATGCAATCGCAGGTGTGCCTTCGGCCATCGGCTTGCTCAGGTATTCCTGATACAGGCAGTACAGCGCCATCGCAAACGCAATCACAGGGAAGATCGAAAACGCCACCGCGCTTGAGGTAAATACTGCCAGTGTAGCGTTACCACATAGGCCAGCCAGCAATGACAATACTAGCGTTTTACGTTCAGCTTTAGTTTGTTCCTTGTTCATATCCTTTCACCAACATAATAAAGTTAGAGTTTTTGCCTGAGCTCTCTACGCTCACGCTCTTTGCGGTACCAATAAGCACCCTTTGCAATCATTCTCAATTGCAGAATCAATCTTTCAGCATGCTCTGCTCGAGCATGGTTGTCCAAATCCAACGCCTCTGCGCCCGAACTGAAGACCAAGGTCACCGACGCTTCTGCCTGGGTAAACGCCTCATCATGGGTCACACCGGTTTTGGCCACGAGATATTCGGTAAGTTCTGCGACAAAATGCTGGATCTCTCGGGCAACGGCGGCACGAAAGGCCGGAGAAGTGCCCGAACGCTCACGCAGCAACAAACGAAATACGTTCGGACTGCTCTCGATAAATTCCATAAAGGTTTCCACCGAGGTACGGATCACACTGCCCTCTTTGGCAATACGCTGACGAGCCTGACGCATTAGCTGGCGAAGAATCAAACCACCTTCATCGACCATCGTCAGGCCAAGCTCATCCATATCTTTAAAGTGACGATAAAAAGAAGTCGGCGCAATACCGGCCTCTCTAGCCACTTCCCGCAAGCTTAAATTAGAAAAGCTACGTTCAGCACTTAGCTGATTGAAGGCAGCATCAATCAGTGAACGGCGGGTTTTTTCTTTCTGCTGAGCCCTGATTCCCATGGGGTTTTTGTTTCTCTTTGAATTATCTTGCGTCACATTGATAGTCACTATACGCGCTTTTTCACTGCCATCAAAACATAGTAAATCCTGACTGGCGCTTAATCAAAGCCGTTCTTGCCAGTTTTTCTAGTAGCTCACAAACTCCACCACCAGCAAAGCAACAACCAAAACCGCCACCAACCTCCAAGTTTTACCGAAAAGTTACCTCGGCAACGTGATCCTCCGCTCCCAATCGCAAGACGTCAATTCTACCTTGCTTTATAAAAAGTTAAAATAACGAGGTCGCAATGTTGCAAGAATGATAAGTAAGGCCAAGCATGACGAAAAGCAAACACTCTTCAACCCAACACTTTGATGCCATCATCATTGGCAGTGGTCCAGGTGGAGAAGGGGCGGCCATGGGGCTGACCAAAGCCGGTTTCAATGTCGCAATCATTGAGCGTGAAGACAGTGTTGGTGGCGGCTGTACCCACTGGGGAACCATTCCTTCCAAAGCGCTACGCCATGCAGTCAGCCGGATCATTGAATACAATCAAAATCCACTCTACTGCAAAAATAACTCAACCTTGCACAGCACTTTCAGCCAGATCCTTGGCCATGCCCAAGAAGTGGTCAACAAACAGACTCGGATGCGCCAAGGTTTTTACGACCGTAACCAGTGCTCCATCATTTTCGGCGAAGCCTGTTTCACCGGTAGCCATAGCGTGATGGTGAAAAAGCCCGACGGTAGTCGGGAGCATTACAGTGCCGACAAGTTTGTCATAGCTACCGGTTCACGCCCTTACCAGCCGAGCGATGTTGATTTTACCCACAGCCGGATCTACGACAGCGATTCCATCTTGCAGCTCAAACATGATCCCCGCCATATCATTATCTATGGCGCCGGTGTCATCGGCAGTGAGTACGCCTCAATATTCCGTGGGCTGGGTGTCAAAGTCGATCTGATCAATACCCGGGATCGTCTGCTGGAGTTTCTCGACAACGAAATTTCCGACTCCCTGTCCTACCATTTCTGGAATAGCGGGGTGATGATCCGCAATGGAGAAGTCTTCGACCAAATAGAAGGCACAGAAGACGGAGTGATCCTACACCTGAAATCCGGCAAGAAAATGCGCGCTGACTGCCTACTCTATGCCAACGGGCGTACCGGTAATACCGACAAACTCAGCTTGGACAAAGTCGGCCTGACACCTGACTCCCGTGGTCAGTTGCAGGTTAACCAGAACTATTGCACCGATATTGAGCATATCTATGCCGTTGGAGATGTGATTGGTTACCCGAGCCTTGCCAGTGCAGCCTATGACCAAGGCCGCTTTGTTGCCCAAGCGATAGCCAATGGCGCGGCAGAGGGCCAGCTCATCGACCATATCCCAACAGGGATCTACACCATTCCGGAAATCAGCTCGGTGGGTAAAACAGAGCAGGAGTTAACGGCCGAAAAAGTGCCTTACGAGGTTGGCCGTTCACAATTCAAACACTTGGCCCGGGCACAGATTGCAGGGACCGAAGTCGGCAGCTTGAAGATCCTATTCCACCGCGAAACCCGGGAGATCCTCGGGATCCACTGCTTCGGTGAGCGTGCCGCAGAGATCATCCATATTGGCCAGGCGATCATGGAGCAAAAAGGGGAAGGAAATAATATCAACTACTTCGTCAATACCACCTTCAACTACCCGACCATGGCAGAAGCTTTCCGGGTCGCAGCACTCAATGGCCTCAACCGACTCTTTTGAGTGATAAGAGATTGAACGAAAAACGGAGCCGAAGGCTCCGTTTTGTTTGCTAGTCACTGATTTCCATCAGCCGGTCGTCTGGGGTCAGAATAGATGACCACGGCAACCTCTCATCGCCGAGGGTAATAAAGTTAGGGTTTTCCAACGTATCACGCTCATTGTATGACAGAGGTGTCAGGTGGGTATTGAGGATCCGCCCACCAGCTTCTTCAACTATACATTGGGTTGCCGCCGTATCCCACTCACCCGTAGGGCCCAGGCGCAGGTAGCAATCAACAGCCCCTTCCGCAACCAGACACGACTTAAGCGCCGCTGATCCAAGTGGCACCAAATCATAATTCAGCGCCGGGTCTAACCGGTTGGTGATTGCGCCGATGTCTTGGCGACGGCTGATCGCAACAGCAATAGACTGGGTGGGTAGCTCATGCTTATGGGTCGAGATCCGTACCGTTTCACCTTCCGAAGTAGTTTTCCATGCCCCTTTACCGTAATATGCGTAATACACAACGCCCGATACCGGTGCGTACACCACGCCCATGATCGGAGTGTTGTTATCCACCAGCGCTATAATCGTGGCAAAATCGCCGCTACCGGCAATGAACTCCTGCGTACCATCCAGTGGATCCACTAACCAGTAACGCTGCCATTCGGCCCGCTCTGTCAACGGAACATCCGCATCTTCTTCCGACAGCACAGGTATATCCGGAGTAAGCTCAGATAAGCGCTGGACCACCAGCTTATGTGCAGCCAAGTCGGCACTGGTCACCGGCGTATTGTCACTCTTAATCTGCTTTTCAAACTGGCCGCGCTGATAGATATCCAGGATCACCTGGCCCGACGCTCGGGCAATATCGATAACTTGTGGCAACAGGTTAGATAAATCCATATGCGCTCCTATTTTCCAAGTTGTTTGAGGGCAAGGAACAAGGCCGTAATGCTTCTCGCCTCGGCAAAGTCCAAATGATGCAGCAGCTCTTCAGCTTGGCTAAGCGGCCAGCGGACGATCTGCAATGGCTCCGGCTCATCACCTTCGAGCTTTTCCGGGTAAAGCCCCTGAGCCAAGAATAAAGTCATCTTGCTGGAGAAATACGACGGTGCTAGCACCACTTCCTTGAGCGGTTGCAAGTCATTAGCCCCAAAGCCAATCTCTTCTTTCAACTCACGATTTGCTGCTTCGGCTGCCGATTCACCTTGATCGATCAGCCCCTTGGGGAATCCTAGCTCATAGCGCTCGGTCCCAGCGGAATATTCCCGGATGAGCAATAAGTCGCCTTGCTCTGACACCGGCACAACCAGCACTGCGTGACGCCCCGAAGGTTTCATCCGTTCATAAGTGCGCTCTACGCCATTGGAAAACCGTAGATCGAGCGATTCAATCTTGAACAGTCGGGATTGGGCAACGACTTCTGTTGCCAAAATTTCGGGTTTGTTGTGTTCCGCAGCCATGTAATGTCCTATTCCTGGGAAAGCGGATTACCGCAAACAACGCGGCAACCAAGACAATAACTGCTATTTAATGGCATGCCGCGCAGGAAATAAAGTAATTTGTGAGGAAAACGTTAACCCGACTAACAAAGTCGGGTATGACGTTTATAGGCGTCCGTTGTAGGAAATCTTGTACTGCCCTTTAGGATCGGGGGTACCCAGCCACTTAAGTTGCTGGCCAAGTTGAGGGGGAAATTGCGCTCCCGGCTTGAACCAACCCGTCAACGAATAGGTGTTGCCTGGCGCGAGCGATGCCTGCCATTCACTGGATACATCATCAGAGGACTGGGAGACATCAGCCAACAACTTACCTTGGTCACAGGCTAAATCCGCGATCACAGGACCAGGATCTAATGCTCCAAGAGGTGAAGACACCTGTGCCGCCGACCACGCCAGCGCACCGTCTAACAGGGCACAGTATGGCGCCTCAAAGCGATAATCTCGTAGCGTCAGCTCGAGGTTGCCGTTGACCAGCACCGGCAAAGCGCTCGGTGAGAACTTGATCACTTCGCTGGCAGGCATCGAGGCCAGCAGGTTTTCGGCAAACGGCCCGCTACTGGCATAACCCACGACACCTCGGCCCTGAAGGTTCATCTCACTACCTTGACCAAATCGAACATCCAGCTTCAGCTTGCCCGTCAGCAAGGAGAGTACATGCATATCCCACTGCACACGGCCGAAATTCTTACCCTGCCAGCGGATCTGACTGGCCGAACCCTGCCAAGGTGTTCCACGGATCCCCGAGACATCCAGTCCCTGGACATTCGGTGCCTGCTGCCATACCCAGCTTGCCGGTATATGTGCCACCAGGCTACCCACCAATACCGCGCCAAACGAGGCGCCCAGTAATAACTTATACTTCACTCTTACCCCCGCCCTAACTGCAAGCGGTTAACTTCGACCACACCAGTACGATCGGCTTTAGATACATCCAAAAATTGGGCATCAATACCGTGCTCATCACGCAGGAATGCCAGCCAGTTAATCAAGGTATTAAAGGGCAGCGGCTGCACCCATACTTGTACCGATTCACTGCGTGGCTGCATCCTGATCAATTCAATGTTGAACTGGCGAGTCGTTTCATTGACCACCTGGTTCAACCCTTTATCGCTGACCGAACCTGTCGAGCCGCTCGCACCACGCAACGACAAAATTTCATCAGCCTTGGTCTTCACCCAACCCAATAACTGGCGTTCGCTCTGCAGGCGACGTTCGGTATTATCCGCAGATGTTGCCATTGGTTGCCATATCCCCCAGTAAAGGACAGCGACGAACAGGGCAGCTCCCCCGCCCAATACCAATTTCTGCTCCCGCAGGCTTAATCCTTTCCACCACGCGTTCATGATTTTCTCCTTAGCACGATGGCACCGGTTACCTGGTTCCCCTCACGGTTCAACTGGCCGAGTTCTACCTCGAAGTCTTCATCCAACATGGTTCTCAGCTGCTCGAAATGCTGGAACTCAGAAGCTACCGCCTGGAAGCGCATTTCATTGCGGTTCTGATCGTAGCGGAAGTTCTGAACCGACAACTGGGAAACCTTGGACAAAGATGGCTGTAGTTCAGCCAGCCAATACAGAATACCTTCCGTACTGCCTCCGCCACCCAGACGGGTCAGCTCACTGTTCATTTGTCGTTTCAGGTAACTCTGCGACGGAACGCGCTGAAACTGAGGTAACACTTGGCGGAATATCCGCTCACTCTCAGCTTTGTAGGTCAGCGCTTGTTGCTCCGCTGCCTGCACCGAAATAACATGCTCAGCTACCATCACAGCCATCAACAGTCCAGCAGCAATAGCCACCTTTCGCCATGGCTTAAGGTACTTACGCCACGCTGGCTGTTGTTTGTATTGGCTCGAGAGCAAGTTCACCTTGCTCTCGGCGGCCCCCTGCGCCAATAGCTGCATCACTAATTCAGGCGTTTCTGCTACCCATCGTCCCGGCATATTTTCAGGGGCCGGGGTATAATAATGCACCACGAGATCGTCATTGGACGCGGCTTCATCCAACTCAGGTTTATCTTCCGCCTCTACTGTATCAGCCTCTGTGTTATCCACATCAGGCTCACCCGTCACTCTTTGTGACTCAAGCCACGGTGCCAACCAAGCGCGTTCAGCCCCAATCCCCAAAGATTCCGACTGGCGGATCAACCACATACCATCGAGTTCAGCGGCGGTAAAGCCATGGTCAAATAACGGCAGACACAAGCAGTCAGGGAGCAGTGCTTTGATTTCAATACCCGCATCTTCCAGCGCCGCTAACCATAATGCGACTTTCTGATGATCAACTACCGCTACTTGGGCCAGATCACCGCTTTTCTGGAGTAAGTGGACATGTAAGCTGTCCACATCCTGTGCCAACTCTTCTTCCAGCAAAAACGGCAGTACCGCAGATAGCTGTCGGCTACTACCAGCCGGAATGGAGACCTCGGTCAGCAGCACATCACCCGCAGGCACCAACGCATAGACAACTCGCTGACTGGCATAATCGGCTATCTCGCTCAGCTGGCTTATCGCCTCAAGCTGGCCCGATGCGATAACTTCTTTTTGTTGTGGCGACCAGACAAGCCATTGCACCGGCTGATCAGCACGGCTACTTAGCCTGATTGTCAGAAATTCGCTCACTAATTCCTCCATAACGGCGACGCACTACCGTCACCGTGTCTTCACTATCTCGTTTGAGTAAGGCCACGAGCCTTACCCTAGATCGATCAACCAATACCTCGGTATCCATCTGAAAATAATCACTACTGATTGCTAAGAATTCCTTGGCCTGATCTTTTATCGTGGCATCCACACTGGCCAGCTGAGATTCACCGAGAAAATCATCAACATTATCCCAGCCATCATATGGCCGGTCGGCTATCAACTTCTGGGCATCCGACAGCGATAGCCGTGGTGAGAACAATGCCACCAAAATAGGTGCCTGCTGCTCGAAAAGGGTATTAACATTAATCGCCAGCGTGGTGGTCGGAATAGCACATACCTGATGGCGCAACTTGTCAAAAATAACCGCCGTAACACCGTTCACGGCCCGCAACTCACTGGCATCGGCCATCCAATCCCGTGGAGGGAGATAAGGCGGACGGAAACCTTCATAGGTACTGTCTCCTGCCCCAAAGGCAGCATTGACCTTCTCATCCGTGTCGACATATTCCCACACCGAATCGGCAACCACTTCGGCGTCGTAGCTTTCGACACCGGTTTCTTCAATCAAGGTCTGCAGTACAGTCACGATATAGGG
This sequence comes from Photobacterium sp. DNB22_13_2, assembly GCF_052873915.1. Lineage (NCBI taxonomy): Bacteria > Pseudomonadati > Pseudomonadota > Gammaproteobacteria > Vibrionales > Vibrionaceae > Photobacterium > Photobacterium sp. DNB22_13_2. The sequence continues at coordinate 75,336 of NZ_JBNNXU010000023.1, read as the reverse complement.
CTTGGTACTGCTCCCTGTCGTTGGCTGTACCCCCGACAAAGCATTGAGATTAAAACATGCCTGACGATCAATAATATCGCCGATGGCCTCACCGCCCTCGAGCGGATAGCGCTGACCCTGTGTTGCCCAGGCCTGACTAAGATTGACTGTATCGCTATCATCAATCCCCTGCTTGATCGCTACCTTGGCCAACTCTTCCATCCCCTGCGCAAACCAATAGGCCTGCTGATTCTGGATTTGATTTTCGACCCGGTAAAAATTGAGATGCAACCGTTCAGTCATCTGCACCGCCAGCAAGGTCATCATTGACAACAGCAACAGCACAACAATCAGGGCCACGCCGCGTTGCTGCTTGAACGGAGTATTATTCATCACTACCCGCCTCCAGTGCCGAAGTCGGCAACATGTAGACCCGCTCGATATCACCGTAGTCTTCGAGCGTCAGCTTGATCATCACCCCTTCCGGCAAGGCTGCTGCTTTGTCCCACGTTTCCAGCCACTTCTTGTCGTTGTAGAACCGAAATGACATCTCCTCGACCCCGGGCAAAATCGGCCTAATCAAGGCTTCTGTACCGACCACACTATCTGGGTAACGGAACCAGACACGCTCCAACTGCTCATCGACGATCCGGTAGCCGACCTTGACGTTCTCCCCACGCGGAAACATCTGCTGCGGGTTCTGCCAACCGGTCCGGGTGAACAATATGCCATAGCTCGACGAATCAAGCAGGTATTCACTGCTCTGGAATATCCTGTCGCTGACCGTCTCACCCTGATTTCGAACCTTACGAGCGACGACCTGACGGAAATCATTGTCCATCATAACTATCGCCCGCTGGATATCCTTGAGCCGCTCACTGTGCTCACGCGACTGTTCGTCACTGCGCTGCACCCCGTTCATCACCTGATAAGCCGACAAGCTCAGCATGGCAAATACAGCAATGGCCACCAGTACTTCAAGCAAAGTGAAACCAGTTTGTTTCGCCCTGTTACGGCGCGACATGCGCTGACGGGAAAAAGTGTTAATTTTCAACATAAGTTCTCAGTGACACCACCGATTTCTTGCGTGCTTCATCTGTTGCCACCGTAACATCCAGTGCTCGCAGGAAACCGTCTGCCGTTTTGGTGCTTTTAATCGACCAATACCAATCACGTCCAGCCAGCTCGGATTTCCCTCGCTTGACCGACGTTGGGATCTCACCCGACAGCCTGATCTTGGCCATTTCATTGTCGGCCACTATCGCGGCAAAGGTTTTTTCTTCCAAATAACCTAGGGTATTGAGGTGTTGGCTGACCGCTCTCATCACACTGAGCGCGGCGGTAGCAAACACCGCCAGTGCCACCAGCACTTCGAGTAAGGTCATCCCCCGATCGCGCCGGGATATCAATGGGTGTTTCACTGCTGGGTGTTCTCCTGCACACTGGCTATCGTCTCGCCCGGAGGCAGCAAAAACAGTTGCCCCAGTTCATCGGCCTGTACTCGCCAAAACTGGTTTTCGCCCGTCACTTCAAACTCCAATGTAAAAGGGGTGTATTCTCCACTGGCCATCACCACCACCTGAGGCGGCTTTATCTTGTCTTTGTCAGTTTGCTCAGCAAACAAGTCTTCATTAAACAGCGAGCCAGGCTTAAACAAGCGGTCCTTGTCCTGCCAAGAGTAGCTGCCAATTTCGACAGTCAAACGGATCTCTTCGGGCATCTCCACCTCGGTGAAAAACTTAGAAGACTCCAGTGGCTGCCAGTCTTGACTGGTTAGCTGAAGAAACTGATACCGGTTACGCTCCACACGGACACCGTAGTCGTAGCCGTTGAGTAGGGCATCCTCGCCCAGCAACTGGACGAGGTAGTGAAAGCGCACAGCTTCCTCCCTGACTTTATCTTCCTTGCTTTCAGGCAAGGCGACAATGACTGCCACTGCGCTGGTTGCTAACAGCACCAGTACCAGCAGTATCTCGATCAGGGTAAAACCCGCTGCACGCTTACTTATCATCACAACTTAAAAGTCCAGCATGTTCCAGTTACCAATATCGGTATTAATACCCTCACCGCCTTCTTGGCCATCGGCACCCAGGCTGAAGATATCAACAGCTCCGTGCTCACCCGGCATCACGTACTGGTATGGGTTACCCCAAGGATCGTTAGGCAAACGACGGATATAACCACCATCACGGTAGTTGCGTGGCTCCGGACTCGATGACGGCATGCTCACCAACGCCTCAAGGCCCTGATCCGTGGTTGGATACACGCTGTTATCCAATTTATACATGTCTAATGACTGCTCTAACGCACTAATATCGGTCACGACTTTCTGCTGATCAGCTTTTTCCTTGTTACCTAAAAGGTTAGGTACCACCAAGCTGGCCAAAACCCCAAGGATAACGATCACGACCATGACTTCCAGCAGCGTAAAGCCGCGTTGTTTGCGTTGCATTAAGAAAACCTCCAAAAATTACATTCCGACCATGTTGTTCAAAGCAATGATCGGCATAAGGGTAGCAATAACAATAAACATCACGATGCCAGCCATCGCGACGATCAATAAGGGTTCAAAAATCCCGAGCGCCATATTCACCAACGACTCGAAATCCCGGTCTTGGTTATCAGCTGCACGGGTGAGCATCTGCTCCAGTTCACCACTGCGTTCACCACTGGCAATCATGTGCAGCATCATAGGGGGAAAAATTTTGGTCTGCTCCAGCGAAACCCGCAGACTCGAGCCTTCGCGCACCTTGTCCGCCGCTTCGCGGATCTGCTGGTTGACCCAAGTATTGGTCATCACATCCGAGGCGACTTTCATGCCTTCAAGCAATGGAATCGCACTCGAGGTACAGATAGACAGCGTCCGGGCGAAGCGTGAGGTACTCAGGCCGCGAGCTACTTTCCCTATCACCGGCAAGCGCATGATCCAGCGGTCCCACTTAAGCCGGAAGTCAGGCCGCTTGAGGGCCATTTTAATCAACATCACAATGGCAGCAATCACCAGTAATACCACCAAGCCCCAATTCTGGACAAAATCACTGGCGGCCAGCAATATTTCGGTAATGGTAGGCAACTGCTGTCCCATCTGAACGAACTGATCGACAATCTTCGGTACTACCGTCGCCAACAAAAAGGCGACTACGGCAATCGCGATCAAGGTCAGCATGGTGGGATAGATCATCGCCTGCTGCAGCTTGCTGCGCATTTTCTGGCGGTTCTCGGTGTAATCCGCTAAGCGGTTCAACACGGTATCTAGATGACCTGATTTCTCTCCCGCCGCCACCATGGCACGGAACAGCTGATCAAAGATATGCGGGTATTCTGCCAGTGAATCCGATAGGGTATACCCCTCAACCACCCGGGAACGTACGGCCAGCAGCATATTTTTCAGCCGTGGCTTTTCGCTCTGCTCTGCTACCGCCTTCAGGCACTCCTCAAGAGGCATCGACGCCTGTACCAACGTCGCAAGCTGACGGGTGATCAGTGACAACTCTGTGGTACTGATCCCCCGGCGTAGCTGAAAACCGCCACGGGCTTTTTTCTTCTCACGCTCACGGGTCTGCACCACTTCAACCGGGATCATCCCCAGCTCACGGAGCTGCTGGCGAATTTGCCGTGCGGTATCCGCTTCGAGAACCCCTTTCTTCTGGCGCCCTTTGGCATCCAGAGCTTTGTATTCAAACGCCGCCATCGGTTAGCCCTCCTTAGTCACCCGCATCACTTCCTCAAGGGTAGTAATACCGACTTTTACTTTGGACAAGCCATCATCACGAATGCTTGGCGTATGGGCCCGAATGGCTTTTTCAATCGCCATTTCCCCTGCTTCACCGTGGATCAACTCCTGTACCTGATCATCAATCATCAACAGTTCATGAATACCGGTTCGACCGCGATAACCTTTGTTGTTACAGGCTTCACAGCCTTTGGCGCGGTATAGAGTCAAGCTCTCCTCGGCCGGCATATCAAACAGTTTCTTCTGCTCGGTATCAGCGTCATACGGTTCACGGCAGGTCGGACAGAGGGTCCGGACCAAACGCTGGGCCAGCACCCCAAGCAAGGAGGAGGAAACCAGGAAAGGTTCAATCCCCATATCACGTAATCGGGTAATCGCACCCACTGCGGTATTGGTGTGCAAGGTCGACATTACCATGTGACCGGTCAATGACGCCTGCACCGCAATGGATGCGGTTTCAAGGTCACGGATCTCACCAACCATCACCACATCCGGGTCCTGACGCAAAATAGCACGCAAGCCTCGAGCAAAAGTCATATCCACTTTTGGATTGACCTGGGTCTGGCCGATGCCATCGATATCAAATTCAATCGGATCTTCAACCGTTAGGATATTGCGTTCTCTGCCGTTAAGCTCCTGCAGGCCAGCATACAAGGTGGTCGACTTACCCGAGCCCGTCGGGCCGGTTACCAAAATAATACCGTGTGGACGGTCGATAAGATGGCGAAAGTTGGCATGGTTAGCTTCGGTCATCCCTAGACTGTAGAGATCCAGCCGGGTTGCGTTCTTATCGAGAAGACGCAGTACCACCCGCTCGCCATGGGAAGACGGCATGGTTGATACACGCACATCCACCGCACGGCCACCGATACGCAGCGAAATACGGCCATCCTGCGGTACCCGTTTTTCGGCGATATCCAACCGAGCCATAACCTTTATACGCGATACCAGCAGCGGTGCCAGCTTACGGCTCGGCTGCAACACTTCACGCAATACGCCATCAACCCGGAAGCGGATCGACAGGACTTTCTCGAAGGTTTCAATATGGATATCCGACGCAGCTTCTTTGATCGCTTCGGCCAGCATGGCATTGATCAACTTAATGATCGGTGCATCGTCTTCCGACTCCAGCAAGTCCTCGGTTTCAGGCAATTCTTCGGCCAAAGCAAAGAAGTCATCGCTGTCCGAACCGAGATCTTCCATTAACTGACGGGCTTCGGAGGAGTCACGCTGATACGCTTCGGTCAACTTAAGCTCAAATGCCTTGTCTTCCAATGAATGCGGGATAAAACCGCCACCGGTTACCCGACGGATTTCCGCCAGTACCGCACCAGAGAGCTGGCCACTGTAATAAAGTGCGACATTCTGATCCAATGCCTCAAGCACCACCCGGTGCCGTTTGGCAAAAGAGAAAGGCAGCCGGAACAGCGGCTGCTTATCCTGTTCCTGGCTCATATCATGCATTACTGCTTGCCCTCCAACTGGGCAACAAAGGCGCGGACCTCTGGCGGCAACGAAATATCTTCGCCATATTTAGGCAGTACCGGCAGCTCAGCATCAGGCATCAGGCGCAAGCCCTGATCAGCCTTGTATAGCTGCTCAGCACGGATGTAATTATACTTACGCTGGGTAATACCATCCGCCGTCACCCCATCGCGGATAATCGTTGGCTTGATAAACACCATCAGGTTGGTTTTAGCTGTGGTGGTATTAGTCGATTTGAACAAGTGGCCCAGTACCGGGATATCACCCAGAATTGGGATCTTCTGCTCGCTCTCGTTGGTCTGCTCTTGAATAAGGCCACCCAACGCCAGCATCTGACCGTCTTGGATCAGTACATTGGTGGTGAGCTGACGCTTTGAAAAACGCACATCGACGGCACCATCAGCCCCAAGTACGTTAGACACTTCCTGCTCAATTTTCAGCTGAACCGAATCCCCTTCGTTGATCTGAGGCGTCACATTCAGCTTGATACCCACTTCTTTACGCTCAACGGTCTGAAACGGGTTATCATTGTTCGAGCTGGAAGTCGAACCGGTGACGACTGGGACTTCCTCACCGACAATAAACGAAGCTTCACCATTGTCCATGACCGTAATACTTGGCGATGACAGGATATTAGAGTTACGGTCCGAAGCAACGGCATTGACCAGCATGGTCCAGTCACCCATTACGATACCCAACGCAGCACCGTTTACCCCACCCAGCACACTGGCCAAGGTGCTGAAATCACCGTCTTCGGTAATGGTTCTAACCTGATCTTGACCATTCGCATCAACGTAGTTCTCTGTTCGCGTTGTTGTCTGAGCTTCTTCCAAACCTATCGCATATTGGGAGATTGGCACGCCGGAGTTACCGAACTGGATCACACCACCGTCAGTGGTCCCCCACTGAACACCAAAATTAACACCATCGCCTTCGGCCAGTTCGACAATCATCGCTTCAATCAGTACCTGGGCACGACGAATATCGAGCTGGGCTATGATGTTTTCCAGTGCGCGCATGATATCTGGCGGCGCAGTCAAAATCAGCGAGTTGGTATCGGTGTGAGCCGAGATCATCACTGCCGATTTGCCGCTACTAGCCGTTGTTTTTGCGCCACCCTGCTTTTCAGCTTGTAGGTTATCGGATACCCCCGTAAGGACATCGACCATCTCTTCGGCATTAGCGTATTTGAGGTAAACCACTCGGTTATTACCTGATGACGCCATTTCCCTATCAAGCTGACGAATCAAACGCTTCAAGCGATCACGCACCTGCGGATCACCCGATAGTAATACAGCATTGGTGCGGTCATCAGCCACCAGTTTCGGCTGCAGGAATTCAGGCGTTGATTTCGCATCAGCCGTCTTGTTCAATGCATCGACGATACGCACCATTTCCGCCGCCGAGGCATTACGCAACTCGACCACATCGATCTCTTTATCACCGGCACGGTCAACCCGTTCGATGATTTCTGCCAAACGGTTCACTGTCGCCGCACGCCCGGTGATCATAATAATATTGGCTGGGTCGTAGTGCACCACGTTACCGGCACCGGCATTATCGTTAAGCTGGCGCAACAGTGGCGATAGCTCACGAACCGACACATTGCGAACCGCAATCACGCGCGTCACTACCTGATCGCCAGTGATATTGCTGTTATCGCCCACCACAGGGATAGCTGAGATCTTGGCGTCTTTATCACGAACAACCTTTAGCACACCGTTGTCCATTTCGACCACGGCAAAGCCATAGACTTCGAGTACATTCAGGAAAAACTGGTAGTACTGCTCATCATTGAGCAAATCATAACTGCGAACGTTGACCTGACCACGCACCGCCGGATCCACGATGATGGTTTTCTGCAGGTTCCGCCCTACGATGTTAATAAACTCCTGAATGTCTGTTCCTTTGAAGCTGGCACTAAACTCACTCGCCAATGCAGAACTGCACATCAAGCTGCTTAATAACCAGAGGGCACTTTTACCCATCCATTTTTTCACAAAAAACTCCTGCGCTATCGCATGTTCGCTTTGGGCTACTATTGCAGCTCAATATAAATATCGTGTAACTGACCTTCTCGCTCGACGGTCAAGGTGAAATCAGAGGCACTCGACAGTTCGGTCCACAATTTCGCCATCACTGCAGCATCAGTCAGATCATTGCCGTTGAGACTCACGGCCAAGTCATTGGCCTTCAGGCCCACGGCGTCGAACAACGCCCGCTCTTTACCGGGGTTAACCCGGTACCCCACCAACTCGCCATCCCGTTTCACTTGGGACAGGCGAATATAGCTAAATAAGGTTTGTGGTTTCTCGAGAATTTCTTGCTTGATACGGCTCAGATCAGACGTTGGCTCCGGATCCTGAGAAGCCCGGGGCTCAGGTGGACGAGTTCTTGCCGTATTCTGGGAAGATTTATTAAAATCGACACCATCGAGCATCAGGGTTTCATCTCGTCCGCTGTTGCGGATAATCACCCGGTCAGGATATACGGCCTGAAGGGTAGCACGGGTACCTTCGATCGCTTCGTTCAAACCATAGGTATTTTGCTTACCACGGTGGGTGATGACCGCCAGAGCGGTTTGCGGGTTTGAGCTGGCAACCAGACCGACTAGGGTCAGACTAAGGCGGGTCTGTGGCGCATCTTGCTTCACCGGTTGCTTGCGCTCCACTACCGGGGCAGCACTTTCCTGATAGCGGCCGAACAGGTTCATGTTCAATATTTTGGTGATTTCGCCACGATCATTACCTGCGCTGGACGATACAACGACGGTAGATGCCTGCCAAGTGGCGGGAGCTGGCGTTGGCTGCAAGGCCAACCACACCATTCGGCCAATCACCCAGGCGAGCATCACAACTAGCGTCCAAGTAAGGAGGCGGGCCAATGAAGAGATTGAGATCCTGCTTTTGGACTGCAGGGCCCCTAACCAATTTGCTGTTACCATGAAAAATCCATCATCCTGCGGAATAAAAACTAGCGCGTTATATCAAAATGTAATATGAAAACGTATTACGTTTTAGTTAAATCGTATAATTATCTGTCTTAGTTTATCAAAGTGAGCCGAGAAAGTTTCTCCTACTATCAATAGACTATCTATTTTATGTGATTTATTCCCAGATTGTTGTTGAAATCCCGATCCCATATCACCATTTATAAACTCTCAATGCCTGCTGACGCTCTGTCGGCAATATGGTACTTTTAGCGCCCTTTCGGGTTAAGGAGCATACTGTGGGCCAGCAATCATCGCATTCAGACAACTTTCAGGTCCGTCTTGATAAGTGGTTATGGGCGGCACGTTTTTACAAAACCCGTTCTATTGCCCGCACCATGGTCGATGGCGGAAAAGTGCAATATAACGGCCAGCGGTCCAAGCCAAGTAAACTGGTTGAAGTGGGTGCAGAGATCCGTGTACGCCAAGGTAATGAAGAAAAAACCATTATCATCGAGAAACTCTCAGACACCCGCCGCGGTGCGCCTGAAGCACAAACGCTCTATCGGGAAACAGCGGAAAGCGTCAAATTACGCGAAGAGCACGCTAAAATGCGTCGCCTCCATGCCTACGGCGGCCCGAGCCCTGAAAAGCGTCCTGATAAAAAGCAGCGTCGCGATATAATTAAGTTTAAAAGTCATTCCGATTAACAGTATTAGTTCAGTGTAGCGCAGAAAAGTTTCGTTATGTTGAGGTTAAATACCAAAATTGGTCAATTAGATACCTGCTGGAGAAATCAAGCTAATGACAAAAGATAGTCTATACCGTTACCTGTTTGACGGTGTATCAGTACGTGGTGAACTGGTTCAGTTGGGCGATACTTACCAACAGATCATTTCCAGCAAGGATTACCCAGCCCCAGTTCAGTCCCTGTTGGGTGAACTGCTGGTTGCCACAAGCCTGCTAACTGCCACCTTAAAATTCGAAGGTTCAATCACTGTCCAGCTTCAAGGTGACGGCCCGGTTAAACTGGCAGTGATCAACGGTGACCATGATCAGAAACTACGTGGTGTTGCCCGCTGGGACGGTGACGTACCTGCCGACGGCACTATCCATGACCTGATGGGCAAAGGCCACATGGTGATCACCATCACCCCAACCAAAGGCGAACGCTACCAAGGTGTCGTCGGCCTAGAAGGCGATAGCCTAGCATCTTGCCTGGAAGGTTACTTTGCAAACTCTGAGCAGCTAAAAACCCGTATTTGGCTACGCACTGGCGAACATGAAGGCAAAGCCAAGGCAGCAGGTATGTTGCTGCAGATCCTGCCAGATGGCCAAGGCCATGAAGGCGACTTCGATCACCTTGAGCAACTGACAGAAACCGTAAAGAACGAAGAACTGTTCAGCCTGGAAGCGCAAGATGTCCTATACCGTCTGTACCATCAGGAAACGGTCAAGCTGTTCGACCCACAAGACGTGATCTTCCAATGTGGTTGCTCACGCAAGCGAAGTGCCTCGGCAATCGGATCAATCGAGCGTGCTGAAGTAGAGCGCATCATTAGCGAAGAAGGCAAGGTTTCCCTGCACTGTGACTACTGCGGTACCAGCTATGACTTCGATAGTGTTGATGTGGCAGCCCTATTCGAACAGGCGGCAACAGGCAACAGCAACCAGGTGCATTAATTATTCCGTTTAAAAAAGCCTGAAACTGAATTACAAAAGCCGGACACTGTCCGGCTTTTTTTTTACCCACTCCACATTTATTCTGCTTATTTCGTAAGCAAGCAACACGCTAACCCTCGCTTTTTTCAGTGAAAATATTAAACCCAGCAGTCTAGCTAAAACACTTCACATCACGGTAAAATCACCACCCACAATAAATTAAAGGATTTTACTTACCTTTAACTTTTTAATGGTTAATTTTTGATAAACCTCCCTGAATTACCCCTTTAGGGTTGCTAGCATGGTCAACAGTTAAACAACATCTTACCCAAGGAGCACCTATGACTGTCATGAACGTCGAGAAAAAGGTTGCAAAAACGCTAGATTTGTCTCAATACGGTATCACCAATGTTGCAGAAATCGTTCGCAACCCAAGTTACGAAGTTCTGTTCGAAGAAGAGACCAAGCCAGGCCTGGAAGGATACGAAAAAGGTATCGTAACAGAGCTCGGTGCCGTCGCGGTTGATACGGGTATTTTCACTGGCCGTTCCCCGAAAGATAAGTTCATCGTTAAAGATGACACCACCCGCGATACCATGTGGTGGGCAGACCAAGGCAAAAACGATAATAAGAGCATTGGTGTTGAAGCGTGGAACGATCTGAAAGAGCTAGTAACAGATCAGCTATCAGGCAAGCGCCTATTCGTTATTGACGGCTTCTGTGGTACTAACCCAGATACCCGCCTATGTATCCGTATCATCACCGAAGTAGCTTGGCAGGCCCACTTCGTGAAAAACATGTTCATCCGTCCAACGGAAGAAGAGCTGGAATCCTTCGAGCCTGATTTTGTGGTCATGAACGGTGCCAAGTGCACGAACCAGAAATGGGAAGAGCACGAAATGAACTCCGAAAACTTCACGGTGTTCAACCTGACGGAAAAAATGCAGCTTATCGGCGGTACTTGGTACGGCGGTGAAATGAAGAAAGGTATGTTCGCAATGATGAACTACTTCCTGCCTCTTCGCGATATTGCATCTATGCACTGTTCTGCCAATATGGGCGAAGAAGGTGATGTGGCAGTCTTCTTCGGCCTGTCAGGTACGGGGAAAACAACCCTGTCTACCGATCCTAAGCGCGCCCTGATTGGCGATGACGAACACGGCTGGGATGATAACGGCGTATTTAACTTCGAAGGTGGTTGTTACGCGAAGACTATCAACCTCTCGAAAGAAGCTGAGCCTGACATCTACAATGCTATTCGCCGTGACGCACTATTAGAAAACGTCACAGTACGCAGTGATGGTGCTATAGACTTCGATGACAACTCGAAAACAGAAAACACCCGTGTTTCTTACCCGATTTACCACATCGAAAACATCGTTAAGCCAATATCAAAAGGCGGCCATGCCAACAAGGTGATCTTCCTATCAGCTGATGCCTTCGGCGTATTGCCTCCAGTGTCCAAGTTGACACCAGAACAAACCAAGTACCATTTCCTATCTGGTTTCACCGCTAAACTCGCCGGTACTGAACGTGGGATCACCGAGCCAACACCTACTTTCTCGGCGTGTTTCGGTAATGCGTTCCTCACGCTACACCCAACCAAGTACGCAGAAGTACTGGTTAAACGTATGGAAGCAGCAGGCGCTGAAGCCTACCTAGTAAACACCGGCTGGAACGGCTCTGGCAAGCGTATTTCTATCCAAGATACCCGTGCAATTATCGACGCTATCCTTGATGGCTCTATCGAGAACACCGAAACGAAGAATATCCCAATCTTCAACTTAGAAGTACCAACGTCGCTGCCGCATGTTGACCCAGAAATCCTTGACCCTCGTGATACCTACACAGATCCTCTGCAGTGGGAAAGCAAGGCGAAAGACTTGGCTGAGCGCTTCATCAACAACTTTGAGAAGTACACAGACAATAGCGAAGGTTCTGCATTGGTTGCTGCCGGTCCTCAGCTAGACTAATCTCTAACCGCAAATATCTAAGCCCCTCACTCGAGGGGCTTTTTCGTTAATCCAACGCCAGTTTTCCCGCCCAGCCCTTGCAGCCTTGGTGAAATTACCGCCTAATAATCATTACCATCAGTCCTTTTTACTGAAGGTATATTCAGAACCATTGCATGCTGGGAGCCAATATGCGTTTTATCGGGAAGATCATCGCCACCCTTGCAGTGCTTATCGCACTGGGGATCACCATCGTACTGACCCTACTGCATACCCAGTATGCAACACCGATGATCACCCAAGCAGTCAACAGGTTTACCCCTTATACCTTAGATCTCAATGACATCCGCTATCATATCCGTGATCCGTGGCATCTAACCTTACAACGCCCAGCATTGACAATCACAGATGGTCTACCACCCATCACCGCCAACCGGCTTTCTGTTTGGTTTAACCCTAACTCACTGATCCAACTACGGTGGCAATTTGACAGCGTACTGATTGACGAGCCCGTTATTTCCCCCCAGCAGCTATCCGCCCTAGCATCAGGCGATCTCGAAGCAAGTACTTTTTCATTACCCGAAATACGTAGCCACCGGCTCGCTATCAGTCACTTTAATGTCTCTACCACCTCGCTAACACTCGAAGAGGGTGAGCTTCAGATTGATAATTGGCACTACCAACCAAATAAACCCGCTCCTTGGTGGCAACAATTCCATGGTAACTTTCAGCTCGCAGCCGACAGTGCCAAATGGCAGCAGTGGGAAAGCCAGCAGCTACTACTTGACGGCAGTTACACCGACAACCTATTAACTCTCAATGGTTTTTCTTTTGATTGGCAGAGTGCCAGCATCAATGGCCAACTTGATGCAGCCCTCGACAAGCACTCAATAGATATCCACCAGCTCACCCTATCCGGGCTCCAACTGCAAGAGAGCAAGCTCACCGATGCTATCCAACAACAAACCAACACGCTGGCTTCGCAAAAATGGCAGGCAACAATACGCAGGGTTGATATTCTTGACAGCAGTATCGAACTGCCATCGCTGAGCCTCAATCACGCCAATTTGTCCCTGACCAACTGGCATTGGCCCAACACCGCCTACGCGCAGCAGAATGCCTGGTTATCTTTCACTGCCGAGAGCGGTAGCTGGCTGCAACTACCATTTACCGATCCCCTGCTAGATTTGAGCTTTACACCCGGTACCATAGTCCTCAACGGTGCCGCTGTTAACGCGTTAGAAGGCTATTGGCGCGCAGACGGCCGTGTTACCCCTAAAACTTTGCAATTGGGCAACCTGACCAGTAAAGGGATCAAATGGTTCCTGCCCGCCGATTGGGCAGATCAGTTGGCACAAGCCGTGTCGCCTTTCAACCAGATCCGTATCGATACGCTGGACATCGGCTATGCCCAACTAACCGCAGCCGACAGCAATACACCTTGGTATATCAACGGGCTTAACATCAATGGCCGCGATCTGCTGATCCGCCAGCAACCCTATTTCAGCCTATGGCAAGGCAGCCTGTCTGCAACAGCAAGACAAGCGAGCCTCAATACCATAGACATGCAAGAACCACTTATCGAAATGCACAGTGAGCAAGGCCAGTGGCAACTGGAACAAGCCTTCCTCCCACTCAAAGGCGGACTGCTCGAGGCAACAGGGCAATGGGATCTGAATCAAGAAGGCTTCCCTTGGCACGCGGCACTGCAAGGCGATAGCTTGCCTGCCAGTATTTTGCCGCAATGGTTATCTCTGCCATGGCCCGCGACCGGTCGCATCGATGCCACCGCCGCCTTACAGGGACTAGGCCAACATTATACCGGTCTGGCCCATAGTTTGAGTGGTGATGTCCGTGCGACGTTCCGCGACAGCAAAGTCGATCAAGGCTCCGCCGCTTTGCTACAGGCTTGGCTGCCACCAGTGACACAAGAAACTAACTCCACCGCCAATCCTACGATGACTGCCAACCCAAGTGAAAAAACAACGGTTGGCATAGAAGAGCCAATCTCGCTGGCCATTACCCCGTTCAAGCTCCGGAGCGATCGGGGGCGCCTCGCGATAGCGCCGCTCAGTATCAAGGGCAACGATGTCGACGCCTTACTGGAAGGCCAATGGGATTTGGCTAACCCTGCCGGGCAGCAAATGGAGCTAAATGCGAAATTGGGTTGCCAACGCCTGATCCGGCGCTGGCAGGATGGTCAGCAAACGGTGTCGGTTTCGACTTGTGTTGGCAAGAGCATGTAAGTGCCGGTAAAGGTCGATGCCAGCTCATCGCCGCTGTATACGTTGACTTTGACGATAGCTCGACCTTTGCGGTGGCTGGCAAGACGCTCAACATCACCCTCAAGATCTTCAACAGTGACAACCGCACGCGGCCTCTCCTTGACCGGAGAGCGGTAGCGGATATGGCTATCAACCAGAACAATATCAGCTTTGTACTTACGCTCTTTCAATAGCATCCAGACAAAACCCCAGCCCGCAAGTGTCGCCATGGTGAAGATACTGCCGGCAAACATGTTGGCTTTGGTATTGAGATTGGCATTGATCAGGGCGCTGACCTCAAAGCGGTAGCCGGTATACTGGCTGATCTTCACCCCCATTCTTTCACTAATGGGGATTTGGGACTGCCACAATTCCTGCAGTTCCTGGCACCAATCCGGGTGGCGGACCACCTCCGCCAGCGGCTCAAGGTGCTTGAGCATCTGCTGGTGCCTGACCGGCCCTTTTTCCTCGCTCAACTCCCCCTGGTTGGTAAAGCCACTGCGCAGGTAAAACGGGATCGCATCCTCGCGTGCATTACAGACCAGTCGCTTTGCGCCTTCCTCGCGAGCCAATGACTCCAATGCCATCAACACTATAGCCCCCATCCCCTGATGGCGATGGTCCGGATGCACCGCCATATAGCGGATTTGACCATCGTTATCCGGCGTCATATAGAGCCGGCCAATAGCAATCGTCTGGCCATTGTCACTAACGATCATCCGATGGCTGCAGAGGCTATCATAGGCATCTCGCTCAGAGCCTACCGGCATATGCCAAGGCTCGCGCAGCATTCGCCAACGAAAGTCATAATAGCTGGCTAACTCTTCTTCCGTTTGTGGGGTAACAAGTCGAAACATGAAATCCTTCTCCAGCATTCCTAGGCAATACGCCTTTATATCATTATACCTGCAACCAGAAGGTTACCGGGCCGTCATTAAGCAGTGCCACTTTCATATCAGTAGCAAAGATACCGGTTTCCGTTTTGATCCCTGTTTCTTGGCAACAATCGACAAAGTACTCATACATACGCTCGGCGTCCTGCGGGGCAGCCCCATTGGAAAAACCTGGGCGCATCCCTTTCTTGGTCTCTGCCGCCAATGTGAACTGCGAAACGACCAATACACTGCCACCCGCCTGCTGGACGTTAAGGTTCATCTTACCGTCTTCATCTTCGAATACCCGATAGCCCAACACTTTTTCACGCAGTCGCTTGGCCTTGGCTTCATCGTCGCCTTTCTCTACGCCAAGCAGAACAAGCAAGCCCTTGCCGATAGCGCCAGTCACCTGGCCATCAGCTGTTACGCTGGCTTCGCTCACCCGTTGGATCAGTGCAATCATTCGTTTTTACCTTTTCCTATAATTTCAGTCTTTTGGACTTCTTTGTCTTGAACTGCGGCCTGATAGATACCCGATAATTCGGCCTGGGTCGGTACCGTGGTTTGCCACCCCTTCGTTTCGGGGTGCCAATGACTCTTTTCACCGAGACTGGCGGTGATCTCTGCGCCGAACAATACAATACACCAACACAAATACACCCAGACAAATAAAATCGGCACCACCGCCAAAGCACCGTAAATCACCTGATATGAAGGGAAATTGGTGATATAGAGGGCGAACCCCTTCTTGCTCAGTTCAAACAAGATACTGGCAATCACCGCGCCGACCAAGGCATGGCGGAAGCGTACCTTGGTATTGGGCACCAGCAGGTACAGGACCAGAAAAGCCGTACTCGACATGATCACCGGTAACCAACGCAGGGAGCGCTGTAGCAACCCATTGACAGCTTCGCTACCAAGCAGGTTAAGTGAGCCAAGGTAGGAGCTAACGGCAATACTCGACCCGACCAAGATCGGGCCGAGGGTCAGTACCATCCAGTAGATCGAAAACGAGATCACCGGACGGCGCTTTTCATGCACCCGCCAGATATAGTTGAGCGATTTGTCGATGGAGGAAATCAGCATCATCGCAACCACAAACAAGGCTGCCACCCCCACCGCTGTCATTTTACCAGCATTGGCGACAAACTCGTTGAGATATTGTTTCACCACCTCACCCGCGGCCGGGACAAAATTCTCAATCACGAAATTTTGTAGCAGCTCCCCCAGCCCGGCAAATACCGGGAAAGACGACAGGGCCGACAACACCACAGTGATCAATGGCACCAAGGACAGCAAGGTCACATACGCCATCGAGCCCGCCGTCACGGTCAGTCGATCGTGCCCGACCCGGTGGTGCAAATAACCGGAAAACGCCATGAAGCTCCGAGCCCGCTGGCGCCATGTTTGCTTGCTAGTTGTTGGTTTGTCAGCCATAGTCATGTCATTATTTGCTTGTATTCACAGTCACTTTTCACATATTAGGACACATGGAGTCAACTATGCCCTACCTGCTTGCGATCCTTCTCAGCGTCACCGCCCTGACCGGTTGCCAAAGTGCCTATTACTCTGCCATGGAACAAGTCGGCGTTCACAAACGCGACATCATGGTCGATCGGGTTGAGGATGCCAACGACGCCCAACAAGACGCACAACAACAATTTACCAGTGCACTCGATGCGGTGAAGGCACTCAACCAATTTGACGGCGGCGATCTGGAGAGCGCCTACAACGAAGTCAACGATCAGTACGAGGCCAGCGATGATGCTGCCGAGAAAGTACGTGAACGCATCGCAGCCATTGAAGATGTCGCCGACGCCCTGTTTGCTGAATGGCAAGATGAACTGTCCCTGTATAACAACAGCAACCTACGTCGAGACAGCGAGTCCAAGCTCAATTCAACCAAGGCCTCATATCAGCGTATGCTCAGTGCTATGCATCGCGCCGAGCAGAAAATGGATCCGGTACTGGATACCCTACGGGATAACACCCTGTACTTAAAGCATAACCTCAATGCGGCTGCAATTGGTTCTCTACAGGGAGAATTTCAGTCACTGCAACGAGATATCCAGCGGGCGATCTCCGACATGGAAGCGGCTATCGCCGAGTCCGAACGCTTTATCTCCCAGTTGCAGCGTAGTTAACACGCTTGCTACTAAGGTTTGTACTGCTTAAGCTGGGCCAGTAACCAACTGGCCCGCTCTTCAATTTTGTCCCACGGCACATCAACTACTTCGTAGCCAAGATCACGGTAAGTCGAAACCAATTGGGCGTGGATTTTTCCTGCCTCAACAAAGCTGTGCGGCCGCTCATCATCCTGTACATAGATATCAGCATGCGGGGCACAGACAAAAACAATCGGAAAATACCCTTTAGCCATCGTCCGGTAGTGCTCGTCAACCACCTCGCCACCAATGGTCAGGTAAGCACAAATATCGCCGATCGCTCTATCGACAAATGCCGGCATAGTCCCTCGCTGGGCCTGCTCGCGTTGATTGCTCATCATCTCAAGGCACAGCGCAGCAAAGCGCGGTAAATCGGTCCAGGGGAGAGCCCCATCAGGCAAAGCGGCCTGCTCGCGGATCAGGCTACGGGAGACTTCAGGGAAAGTCATATACCCCCGCCGTGCCAGCGTATCCAGCAGCGAGGTTTTCCCGGCTCCCGGTCCCCCGGTAATAATTATGGGCTGCATAGTCTGTTCTTCTTTTTTTGTAGGGCCAGATACAACAATCCCCCCATGGTAGCACCGATGGGGGGATTGATTAACGGCAATCAGCTAGCAATTATTTTGCTGTACGGCTTGCACGCTTACGTTCGTTTTCAGTAAGTAGTTTCTTACGGATACGAATGCTTTCTGGTGTTACTTCTACTAGCTCATCTTCATCAATGAACTCTAGCGCTTGCTCAAGTGTGTGCTTGATTGGTGGCGAAAGCACCTGCGCTTCATCAGTACCAGACGCACGTACGTTTGTCAGCTGCTTACCTTTCAGACAGTTTACAGTCAGATCGTTAGAACGGTTATGAATACCGATAACCTGGCCTTCGTAAACTTCGTCGGCGTGCTCAGCAAACAGACGACCACGCTCTTGCAGGTTAAACAACGCATAAGTTAGCGCTTTACCTGTTGCGTTCGAAATAAGAACACCGTTGTTACGCTGACCAATAATGCCACCTTTATGTGGACCATAGTGATCAAACGTGTGGTACATAAGACCAGAACCTGAAGTCAATGTCAGGAATTCCGTTTGGAAACCGATGAGGCCACGAGAAGGCATCATGAAGTCCATACGTACACGGCCTTTACCATCTGGAGACATATCAGTCAGCTCACCTTTACGCAGGCCGATGTTCTCCATGATTCCACCTTGGTGCTCTTCTAGCACGTCGATAGTCACAGTTTCGTATGGTTCCATCAGCTGACCATCTTCTTCTTTGATGATAACTTCTGGACGTGATACTGCTAGCTCAAAACCTTCACGGCGCATGTTTTCGATCAGGATAGACAGGTGAAGTTCACCACGGCCTGAAACACGGAAACGATCTGGGTTATCAGTTTCTTCAACGCGAAGTGCAACGTTGTGTACCAATTCTTTCTGTAGGCGCTCAAGGATGTTACGCGAAGTAACGAACTTACCTTCTTTACCCGCGAACGGAGAGGTGTTGACCTGGAAAGTCATGGTTACAGTTGGCTCATCAACAGACAGAGCAGGCAGAGCCTCAACCGCGTTCACATCACAGATAGTGTCAGAGATTTTCAGTTCACCAAGACCTGTGATTGCAATGATGTCGCCCGCCGTTGCTTTTTCAACTTCGTGACGCTCAAGGCCTAGGTAACCAAGTACTGTACCTACTTTACCGTTACGAGTCTTACCGTCAGCACCCACAATAGTAACCTGCTGGTTAGGTACTACTGAGCCACGCGTTACACGAGCAACACCGATAACACCCACGTAAGAGCTGTAGTCAAGCTGAGAGATTTGCATCTGTAGGCTGCCATCAACGTCAACACTTGGGGCGTCAACCGTATCAACAACCGCTTGGAACAATGGCTCCATGTTCTCGCCAACTTCGCCTTCATCCATTGTTGCCCAGCCATTAAGAGCTGAAGCATAAACAGTCGTGAAGTCTAGCTGCTCATCTGTTGCACCAAGGTTGTCGAACAGGTCGAATACTTGATCCATAACCCACTCAGGACGTGCGCCCGGACGGTCGATTTTGTTGATAACAACGATAGGCTTAAGGCCGTGGGCAAACGCTTTCTGAGTTACGAAACGCGTCTGAGGCATAGGGCCGTCAACAGCATCAACAATCAGTAGTACAGAGTCAACCATCGACATGATACGCTCAACTTCACCACCGAAGTCGGCGTGTCCTGGGGTATCTACGATGTTGATACGGTAATCATTCCAGTTAATCGCTGTGTTCTTAGCAAGAATGGTAATACCACGCTCTTTTTCGATGTCGTTGGAATCCATTACGCGTTCTTCAACTTCACCGCGAGACTCTAACGTGCCAGACTGCTGAAGCAGTTTGTCAACCAGGGTGGTTTTACCGTGGTCAACGTGCGCAATAATTGCGATATTTCTTAATTTATCGATCTGTGGATTAGACATGGATTCACATTCACTCAGAACATGCAGCGACCGGATGGCGCTACTTGGTTAAAAAAACGGCTCATAATCTAACAGATTTTACTCCAAAACCCACGTAATATGTGATTTATATCACCGCCTTTTTCATTCTGCCTGCTTTATTCATGCTTTTTGCTACATCGCTGGCCGCCAAAGCCCCCTTACAAATGCCTTTTCGATCCATTTTTCCCTGGCAAGCCAATTGACAATATGTCGCGCTGGGCTAATGTAGATACGCGCACCATTAAAGGGATAACAGGCTCAAATGCACCATAACGGTGCAACCACTCCCTATAATGGTGCAAACAAAGGACGAATTCAGCCCGGAATACTTGCCAAGTGCGCTATTTTGGGGCTTTTAAAAGTTGGCACAGTTATCGCATTGTATTTTAGCAATAGAGCGAAATACGCTCGTTTCTAATTTATTGCGGCCTGATGCCCAATCTAACACCGGAGGTTATTCAAGATGTCAGTAGAAAACGTACTTGCGCTGATCCAGGAAAACGAAGTTAAGTTTGTTGACCTACGCTTTACCGATACCAAAGGTAAAGAGCAGCACATCTCTATCCCATCCCACCAGATCGATGCTGACTTCTTTGAAGAAGGCAAAATGTTCGATGGCTCTTCTGTTGCAGGTTGGAAAGGTATCAATGAATCAGACATGGTGATGATGCCGGATGCAGCTAGCGCGGTACTTGACCCATTCACAGAGGATGCAACACTGAACATCCGCTGTGACATCCTTGAGCCAGCAACAATGCAAGGTTACGATCGTGACCCTCGCTCTATCGCTAAGCGTGCAGAAGACTTTATGCGCGCAACAGGCCTTGCTGATAACGTACTTGTTGGTCCTGAGCCAGAGTTCTTCCTATTTGATGACGTGAAGTTCAACACTGACATGTCAGGCTCTTTCTTCAAGATCGATGACGTAGAAGCGGCATGGAATACAGGCTCAGATTTCGATGGCGGTAACAAAGGCCACCGTCCTGGCGTGAAAGGTGGTTATTTCCCAGTAGCACCGGTTGATTCATCGCAAGACATTCGTTCTGCAATGTGTTTAATCATGGAAGAAATGGGCCTAGTTGTTGAAGCTCACCACCATGAAGTAGCGACTGCGGGTCAGAATGAGATCGCAACACGCTTCAACACCCTAACGACGAAAGCTGATGAAATCCAAGTGTACAAGTACGTTGTTCACAACGTAGCACACGCATTTGGTAAGACAGCAACCTTCATGCCTAAGCCACTAGTTGGTGATAACGGCAGCGGTATGCACGTTCACATGTCTCTAGCAAAAGATGGTCAAAACCTGTTTGCGGGTGACAAATACGGCGGCCTTTCTGAGATGGCGCTTTACTACATCGGCGGTATCATCAAGCACGCACGTGCAATCAACGCCTTTGCTAACCCAGCAACAAACTCGTACAAGCGTCTAGTTCCTGGCTTTGAAGCACCAGTAATGCTGGCTTACTCTGCACGTAACCGTTCAGCGTCAATCCGTATCCCAGTGGTACCAAGCCCGAAAGCACGTCGTATCGAAGTACGTTTTGGTGACCCAGCAGCGAACCCATACCTAGCATTCGCAGCAATGCTGATGGCAGGCCTAGATGGTATCCAGAACAAGATTCACCCAGGTGAAGCAATGGATAAAGACTTGTACGACCTACCAGCAGAAGAAGCAGCTGAAATCCCAACAGTTGCTGAATCGCTACAGGGCGCACTACAAGCTCTTAACGAAGATCGTGAGTTCCTAACTTCTGGCGGTGTATTCTCTGACGACTTCATCGATTCTTACATCGAGCTAAAGTCTCAAGATGTTGCGAAAGTAAACATGACAACGCACCCACTAGAGTTCGAACTGTACTACTCAGTTTAAGTAACTGATAAAGCA
This sequence comes from Photobacterium sp. DNB22_13_2, assembly GCF_052873915.1. NCBI lineage: Bacteria > Pseudomonadati > Pseudomonadota > Gammaproteobacteria > Vibrionales > Vibrionaceae > Photobacterium > Photobacterium sp. DNB22_13_2. Next base: position 53,935 of record NZ_JBNNXU010000023.1, on the reverse strand, counting down.
ATCGACATAATAGACTTAGGCCAGCTTCACAAGCTGGCCTTTTTGATCTTGCTCGCTATCAGCCCCAATGCCAACAATGAGGGATCACCCACCGTCTGATAACAAACATGTACAGAGCATCCCGCTTGCTAACAGCACTACTGTTAATCTCCACTACCGCAGTCGCCAGCGGCATCTATACCTGGCAAGATGAAAACGGTATCACCCACTTTTCCGACCAGCCCCACCCCGGCGCATCAATGATAAGTATCCAGTCCCCCCAAGAATCAACGGCTCCCCAACCTCTCGTCGCTGAAACAGCCCCCGACACTGAGCAACCAAACGAGTCGGCCCTGCCGGCCGCAAGCATCCAGCTGACCAGTCCGTCCGATCAACAAACCGTACGCGACAACCAGGGCAACCTGATCGTCATGGCCTCAGTGAACCGCAAACTCAACCAAGGCCACAGCACGCGGTTGCGCCTCGATGGTGAAATCTACGGCCGCCCGCAGGCCCAACTAATTTGGCCTCTCACCAATATTGACCGCGGCAGTCATACCCTGCAGGTAGAATTACTAAAACACGGCAAGGTTATTGCATCATCTGAAGAAATAACTGTCTTCTTGCACCGTGCCCGTATCAATCAGCGTCCGGCACCGCTCCCAGTGCCCAAATAACAGGCGCTCGCCATTTTTTCGTTCACGATACCAGACAGACAGGCTACACTTGATTGCACCAATATGGTGCATTGGCAGTTCGATGCACCATGATGAATTGCACCAACAAGGATGGTAACTGTGACGGCTGACTTTTCTTCCCTGATCCTAGACAACCAAGTCACGGCAATCGTATTACTCGATGAGTCGCTGACCATACGCTACGTCAATCCGGCAGCCGAACAACTGCTGTCGTTCAGCAAGCGCCGACTCAACAATACTTGCTTCCCAGATCTGCTCCAGCACACGTCGCTAGATCTGGGCCTTATTTCCGACACCCTACAAAGTGGGCAAGGATTGGCAGATAGCGATGTCACTTTTGTCATCGACGGTCGCCACCATACCCTTGAGCTCAATGCCAGCCCGCTATCATGGCAGCGCGAGTTATTGATATTGCTCGAACTCAAACCGATTGACCAGCAACGCCGGATCAGCCAAGAGCTCAGCCAACATGCCCAACAGCAAGCAGCTAAGGAATTAGTACGCGGGTTAGCCCATGAAATCAAAAACCCGCTGGGTGGCTTACGCGGTGCTGCCCAGTTGCTGGAAAAAACCTTGCCTGATCCGAGTTACACCGAATACACCCAGATGATCATCGAACAGGCCGACCGACTACGAAATCTGGTCGATCGCCTACTGGGACCGCAGCGTCCCGGCAACCGCCAGCAAGACAATATTCACGTGGTACTGGAAAAAGTCCGCCAGCTGATCAGCATTGATTGCGGCGAGAATATCCACCTGCACCGCGATTATGATCCCAGCCTGCCAGATTTCACCATGGATGCCGACCAACTCGAACAAGCCATTCTCAATATTGTCAGCAATGCCTCATTAGCGCTCAAGCAACACGGCGGCGGCAATATAACCCTCAAGACCCGTACCGCCCACCAGACACTGATCCACGGCAAGCGCTACCGGGTTGCCGCCAAAATCGACATCACCGACGATGGCCCCGGGATCCCGAGTGATATCCAGGACACCCTGTTCTACCCCATGATCACCGGGCGCGAGGGGGGAACAGGGCTAGGGCTGTCAATCGCACAGAACCTAGTCGACCAGCACCAAGGTAAGATTGAAGTCGTAAGTTGGCCAGGCCATACCAAATTCACCCTGTATTTACCGATTATGTAGAGGATTCACCATGAGCAAAGGACTAATTTGGGTCGTTGATGACGACAGCTCGATCCGCTGGGTGCTGGAGCGAACCCTCAATGCAGCCGGATTGAAGTGTGAAACCTTCGCCAATGCCGACAGCGTGGTTGAAGCACTGGAGCGTAGCGTACCCGATGTGCTGGTGTCTGATATCCGCATGCCTGGCATGGATGGGTTTGGTTTACTTAAAGTGCTACAGGCAGACTACCCAACCCTGCCAGTCATCATCATGACCGCCCATTCCGATCTCGATGCCGCTGTGAATGCCTATCAGGAAGGGGCCTTCGAGTATCTGCCCAAGCCGTTTGATATCGATGAGGCCGTGACCCTTGTCGAACGTGCCGTGACCCATAGCCAGGAACAGAAGCGCCAACAGCAACCAGAAACAGTTGAAAAAAACGCCCCAGAAATTATCGGTGAAGCCCCGGCCATGCAGGAGGTATTTCGCGCCATAGGCCGCTTGTCTCGCTCATCAATATCGGTGCTGATCAATGGTGAGTCCGGTACCGGTAAAGAACTGGTTGCCCATGCGTTGCACCGCCACAGCCCACGCAGCCACAAGGAATTCATAGCCCTCAACATGGCTGCCATTCCTAAAGATTTGATTGAATCGGAATTGTTCGGCCACGAAAAAGGTGCCTTTACCGGTGCCAACAGTGTCCGCCAAGGTCGATTCGAACAGGCCAACGGCGGCACTTTGTTTCTTGATGAGATCGGGGACATGCCGCTGGATATCCAAACCCGATTGCTACGAGTACTGGCAGACGGCCAGTTCTACCGGGTCGGTGGCCATTCACCGGTGAATGTCGACGTTCGGATCATTGCCGCGACCCACCAGAACCTCGAAAGGCTGGTTACCGCAGGAGAGTTCCGCGAAGATTTGTTTCACCGCCTCAATGTCATCCGGGTCCACCTCCCCGCGCTCAAAGACCGCCGTCAGGATATTCCACAGCTGACCCGCCACTTCCTGATACGTGCCTCTGACGAACTCGGAGTCGAGGTCAAAACCCTACACCCGGATACCGAAGAGGCGTTAACGATGCTGGACTGGCCGGGCAATGTCCGTCAACTGGAAAATACCTGTCGTTGGCTCACAGTGATGGCCAGTGGCAAAGAAATCCTACCTGCCGATCTGCCACCGGAGCTAATAGCCCCGAGCGAGCCGGAAGCCAGCGAAGGCGGCCTCTTGCACTGGCATAATGCTTTGGAGAAATGGGCCTTCGACAACCTTCGCCAAGGGCACCAAAACCTGCTCGGTGAAGCACTGCCAGAGTTTGAAAAAATACTGCTCGAAGCCGCTCTGGAGCACACCCATGGCCATAAACAGGAAGCTGCGCGATTACTGGGCTGGGGCCGTAACACCCTGACTCGCAAACTCAAAGAGCTCAATGTCGTGACTGACTGATCCTTCACAACTTTCTTGCGGAAAGAAATTCAACAACACCAGAGTTTCTTTCCGCATCAACAATTTGCCCCTGCGACTACCTACACCCGCATGTGAAAGCCGTCGAAACTAAAGCTAGACCGCAGCATGGCGAGAACGATAAGGTGCAAATAATTTGTCGTTACTGGTTGTTTTTTGACCTAACCCCATTCCATCTTCGTTCATTTTGCGTACAATACCCCCGGTTTCAGCCATCACTGAAACCACACCACACAACACTAAAAAACACAGTTGGATCCCCACCATGCTGGAAAGTCTATTTTCATTCAGCGTGGCAATGCCTGCTGTCAGTGAAATCGCAGCCAATGGCCCTGGTCATTTTGCTGCCGGTATCCTGGCACTGATTGCCGCGGTGAACATGTTTCACGGCTAATCCTTGAGTTAGCCAATACCAAAAAGCCCCCGAGCCATAACGGCTCGAGGGCTTTTTGTTTATCTGTACCATGCAGCAGCAGACAGAGGGTTAAATCACCCGCGAAAACTGTTGCTGACGAGCACGGTGGCGCAAATACTTATCAAAGCACATGCAAATATTTCGGATCAACAAGCGACCTTTCAGCGCGACATCAATCGCGGTATCACTCACCTCAACCAGACCATCATTGATAAAGGTCTGTAGCAATTCGATATCTTCAGCAAAGTAGCTATCAAAGTCGATCTCAAACTGTTGCTCGATCGCTGTTTTATCAAGGTGGAAGTTACAAATCAGCGACTTGATCACTTCACGGCGCAATAAGTCATCGGCATCCAGCGAAACCCCTTTCCAGAGCGCCTCACTTTTTTCATCAACACTGGCGTAATACTGCTTGAGCTCTTTCTGATTCTGGGCGTAGCAATTACCAATCATCGAAATCGCCGATACCCCAAGACCAAGCAGATCAGTATCTCCCTGGGTGGTATACCCTTGGAAATTACGGTGCAAGATACCTTCACGCTGGGCCAACGCCAACTCATCTTCCGGCAGGGCAAAGTGATCCATACCAATAAATTGGTAACCGGCACCAGTCAGAGTCGCAATGGTCTGCTGCAAAATCGTCAGCTTCTCATTGGCCTGCGGCAAGTCCGCATCTTTGATCTTACGCTGGGCGGCAAACAGTGTCGGCATGTGGGCGTAGTTGAAAATCGACAAACGGCCTGGGCGCATAGTCAGCACCTGATCGAGTGTTTGGGCAAACAGATCCGGGGTCTGCTTTGGTAGGCCATAGATCAAATCCAGGTTGGTCGAACGGAAACCCAATTCGCGGGCACGCTCTACCATGGCAAAAATAAACGCTTCATCCTGCTCACGATTAACCAGTTTCTGTACTTCTTTATTGAAGTCCTGCACCCCGATGCTAAGTCGGTTGAAGCCTTCGCTACGCAGGTGGTCAAGCATATCAAGCTCGATTTCACGCGGGTCGACCTCAATGCTGATCTCAGCATCGGGGGTAAACGTGAATTGTTCGCGCAACAAGCCCATTAGGCGGCTCACCTGCGGCTTGGTCAGGAACGTCGGTGTACCACCGCCCCAGTGAAGCTGACTAACGGTTCGCTCGCCCAATAACGTCGAGCGCTGGCGAATTTCCTGCTCCAATGCATCAAGGTACTGATCGGCCTTGTGCTGGTGACGGGTGATGATCTTGTTACAGCCACAGTAATAGCACAGCTTGTGGCAGAACGGGATGTGAACATACAGCGACAGTTTACGCTCAGGATACTGGGCGCACGCCATGTCAAATTCCGCTGGCGTAAACGCTTCGTGAAATTCAAGCGCTGTTGGGTATGAGGTATAACGCGGCCCCGAATAGTTATATTTTTCGATTAAGGCCTGATCCCAAATAATTTGCTCATTTGACATGACTTACTTCCACTAAATTAGAGGGGGAGAGAATATTGATCACCGAGTGTGACACAACTTTATAAAGATGTAGATAGAAGATAACTAAACTGCTATCCCGATCAGTATTCCCCTGTCTCTGAGTATAGACAGGGGAAAACAGGAACCAAAATCAGACAGTTGGCTTGGCAGCCAAAATCAGATCTAGCTCAGACTTGATAGTTTCAACCAAGCGAGCTTCGGCCTTCATTCGGATCAAATCCAGCTGCATGCGCTCTTGCTTGGCCAGGGTCTTGCGCGCATCACCGCGCGGCATGTCCTTCACCACTTGGTAAAGCTCATGCATGGCCGGATACTGGTTGGAAAAATCCACCCGATGATCACCTTGCAGTACTTCCATCAGCTTGTATAAGCGGATGGAAATTTCCGACATATCACATTCGTCCTGCTTGCCGGCAGCGGCAATGATCAACACGCTTTCCATGATATTGGCATTGCGTTGCTTGATCCCTTCCTCCTGCTGACGCTGAGCGCGAGCGAGAAATGCCTTATGGCGCAGGGTCTGCTGGTAGAGCTTAAACAACAAATAGCCGGCATAGCTTGCCAATACCGTCACAATCAAGCCGGCCAGTCCTAGCCACAATGTCATATCCTGCAAGGGTTACTCCTTGTCTAAACCGTCAAAATCCATGTTTTCAAACTGATCAAGCAGGTCATCATCTGAACGAGGGCCTCGAGGGGTCTCGACTTCGTCCATTTCCGGCTCGTCTTCTTCCAATAGGCCGAGCTGGTTCATCAGCTGTTCGATACGATCAAGCTTCTGGTCAACTTGCTTCTGCAAGCCTGCACCCAGTTTTTCACCGGCTTCAATACGGTCAAGCAATACCATCAGCTGGGCATCATTTTCCAGCATTTGTAGCTCTTGCTCAGCGCTCATGCGGCGTTGTTGCTTGGTCATCGGCTTTTTCGGTTCAACAACCAAAGGGATCGCCTTCTTGCTGCCGTGGCGCGGATCTTTACGCTGCGCGGCCTTGCGTGCATCATCAGGCGACACCATCGAGTGGCGGCTGCCTGACTTCAGGCCCTTGCGCTTACGATCTTTCTTGCGTTGTAGGCCATCGACATCATTCTGGGTACGGGTCTTAATGGTGACTACCTGATCGGATGATCCGGTAGCACGGCTTCTTTTTTTACGGGTCATTACTGGGTTTTCCTCAGCAAAATTACATCATTCCCAACAAACTCAACGTCCAAGCCATCTCTTTGGGCTAAATATTGGAACGTCTCGCGGCTAAAAAAGCTCACATGCGTTGGGTCGTTCTTGTAATGCCATTGCGCAAAGGCATCTGCATCTTTTGCTAGTTTGGTCATCAAGCCCAGCCAACCACCGGGTTTTACCATACCAACCAGCTGCCCCCACTCCTTCGCAGGCGTATAAAAGTGTTCTATTGCCTCGGTACAGGTCACAAAGTCATATTGCGTGTCCAGCACCTCTGGCTTATGGGCAAAATACGGGTCATAAATTGCCATCTTGTGGCCCGCTTCTGCCAACATCAGCGATAAGGTCGGGCCGGGGCCACAACCAAAATCCAGGCCATCAAGCGATTTGCCGCCAAGTCGCTCCCTCAGTGGATCGGCAAGCCGGGCCAGAAAGCGCCGGTAACCCAAGTCTTCCGGGTTATTCTCATGCAAATCATAGTGCGCTTTTTCTTCCTCTGGCGACAATCTCGACTCGGGATCAGCAAAAATTAATGCGCACTCACCACAGCGGACATACTGCCGACGCCGATCTTCAAAAAACAGCGCAGTGCTTTGGCTATGGCACAGCGGACAAGGGCTCATCTTCGCTCTCCGATTAAATCTCTCGCACAGGGCATTGCCACGGTGCTCAATGAAGCCGGGTATCATAGCAGATTTGATGGAGAAATGTGCACTACTAAGGAGGGGGAGGCCTGTGCCTAAAAAAGAAAAAAGCGACAGGTTATTCAACCTGTCGCCATGTGGGGTCGCCATTGCTGGCTATATCCTGTCTAGTCTGTCCGTAACCAGTTATGTAACATCCCGGTCTGACAATATCCTTTTGTTATTGTTGCTTCCGTGCCAACTTGTTGTTCTTCATCATCCTGATGTGTTTTTTCCGTCCCTGAACAGTTATCCCTGTTTATGCGGCTATCCTTAACCGGCTGTGTCCATCAGCATGCTGCCATCTGGCAACCAGTTCACCATCCGTGTGTGCATCCCGTCCCTAGAATACTGCTTCCTATGTTGTGTTTTCTTTTCCGTAAGCGTCTTTCCTGACAGTCCTTACCACATCTTGCGGCCTACCCGGCTCCTTGCCGGACATCCTGTATTCCTTCGGGCGCCCTGCCCATGCCGTCACTGGCGCTTTCCATTCCTGTGCCAACTCCCTGTCGACAAGGAATACTTTACGCCAAACCTGTCTTGAAACAATGTCCCCAACACCGGCTACTTGGTTGTAACTTTATTTCAGCGCTCACAAGACCCTGTTTTACCTTAGCTTTAAGGTAATGACTATTAACAACTTCATCAACATCGACCAAAACGAATAGTCGATCTCTCACAAGCCACCCAGTCATTTACGTTTTACCTTTATAAAGCTGTTATTTTCTTGCAGATGCCACCTTTTCCAGCAATAAAAAAGGCAGCCGAAGCTGCCTTTTATCACCACCACTGGAAGTCTGGCTGAATGAAAATTTAGTGCAAACCGCCGACGTACTGCGACAAGGCGGTAATTTCGTCATCTGTCAGCTTCGCGGCCACCGCGCGCATCATGGCATTCATATCATTGCCACGCTGACCGTCGCGAAATTTCTCCAGCTGTAGCTTGACGTATTCGCCATTCTGCCCGGAGATTTTAGGGAAACCAGACAGGCTGGTACCATTACCCCGAGGACCGTGACAAGCCGTACATGCGGTCACGCCACGCTCGGCATCGCCAAAGCGGTATAGGGTCTGGCCAAGTTCAATCGATGACTCGGTTGTGGTGTTATCAGAGATAGGCAGCGAAGCGTAGTAAGAGGCGAGATCCGCCATATCCTGCTCGGTCAATGGCATTGCCATACCGCCCATCACAGGATCGTTACGTCCTTGGGCACCACCGGTACTCATGGCAAGCTTAAAATCTTTAAGCTGTTTTTCGAGATAACCCGAATGCTGCCCGGCAATCTTCGGGTATTGCGCCATAATCCCATTACCGTCTGCACCATGGCAGGCGGCACATGTTGCGGCTTTTGCTTTTCCGGCTTCTGCATCTCCCTGGGCCCAGGCTGAGCAACTGGCCAGCAGAGTCAATATCAGTGCTAATTTCTTCATGACATTCCGTTTATAATTATAGAGCTTCCAGTACCACAAGTAATGCTCAGTAACATGGTATACAATGCGACCACTAACCGAGCTCGGTTCTCATACATTTTACACAATTTCACATAAAAGTAATCAGTCGACTACATCAAGACTTGACGGAGTTAACAGTGAATCAACCTCTCAACTATAGAAACACAGGATTTATCACAAGTGCGCCTACAATCCGACACTTGCCGAACGACACAGGCGTTGAGATCGCATTTGCTGGCCGCTCCAATGCAGGTAAGTCAAGTGCCCTAAACCGCATCACCGACCAAAAAAGCCTAGCCCGTACCTCTAAAACGCCCGGACGTACCCAATTGATCAATATGTTCGAGGTGATCCCCGGCTGTAACCTGATTGACCTTCCGGGATATGGCTACGCCCAGGTTCCGCTGGAAATGAAGTTAAAGTGGCAGGAGTCACTGGGAGAATACCTGCAAAAGCGCGAGTGCCTGCAGGGCCTAGTCGTGCTGATGGACATCCGCCACCCGCTCAAGGATCTTGATCAACAGATGATCATGTGGGCGATCGAAAGCCGCCTTCCTGTGCTGGTTCTACTCACCAAAGCTGACAAGCTCAAGAGCGGTGCCCGCAAACAACAGCTAATGAAGGTACGCGACAGCGTCAAGACATTCGGTGGCGACGTACAGGTCGAAGCCTTCTCGTCACTCAAGGGGATAGGTGTTGACCAGGTCCGCCGTAAACTCGATGAATGGTTTGCCCCTGAGCTAGAGCGCCAAATGGCGATGCTCGAAGAAGACGAAGCGCAAGACGAAGAGTAACGGCTTGCCAGACAACACGAAAGCTCCCGCCTGGGAGCTTTTTTTTTGCCAGTGCTCGCAGTACAAATCTCGCGGGGCCCAGACATAAAAATACCCCACCAGCAAGGCGGGGCAATGGGAGAGAAATAGGAGGTTTTTATATTTGTCCAGAAAGCATCAGTGATTTCCCCCACCAACGCAAGTTTTTTCTCCCATAATTGTGTATCCGGCAACACTCAACCACAGGTTACATCTTGGTTTCCAGAGGATAACTATCAGTTTTAAGCGGTTGATGAGTAATAGTAGGAAAAGATGTTTTTTAGCAAGAAAAAAGAGTGCTAAAGCTCAATAGCAACATCCCAAAATGGAATAAAATTACAGTTTCAAGGTATGACGGATAAAAAAAAGCCACCCCAAATCCAGGATGGCGATTTCATGTATTTGTTGGCTAGCCGACTTGGAGCCCACTACCGAAAACAAATATGAACAAGAAGCAAACAAGATTATAGCGATCTGCAAAACCAAATTAAAGTAATTACTCTAAAAATTAATAAAGAAAAATTCTTCATACGGAGTAAACACTGGAAACAAAACCTTCCAGTACAGTTATTCGGTATCTAAATAGATGAGATGACAACCAATCAGCGCCAATACGATCAAAATGTAAACGGAAGTATTCGAAGGAATTTGGAGGAATGGATTTTTCGGCGCCACAATAAAAAACGCCCTGGCCAAATGACCAGGGCGGCTGAATCAGCCAAATCCAATAACGTGAAACAAAAGGTCTGAAAGATAGAACATCTTACCTCTGTACCCTACGCCTCTAACTGTATATCAATTGCTCAGTATTGAAAAGTGTTTTTGTAGTTTTTTTTCAAGAATCTCGTAAGTAATTTCTAATATTCGTAATTCATTGAGCGAATAATTTAAGCAAAAAAATAGCCAGCTATGCTGGCTATTTTCATACGATTATAGGCTCTCTGACTAATTTAGTGCGCCTGATCCCAGTTATCACCAATACCGGCGTCTGCAATCAGTGGGACTGCCAATTCAGCTGCCATTTCCATCAAGCGGCGAACTTCAGCAGAGACGTTATCGACCTCCGACTCTTGTACTTCAAATACAAGTTCGTCATGTACTTGCATTAGCAAACGTACTTGGCCTTCAGGCTGCTGGCCAACCCACTCATCCACTAACACCATCGCACGTTTGATAATATCAGCGGCAGTTCCCTGCATCGGGGCGTTGATCGCTGCACGCTCAGCTGCCTTGCGGCGCATACCGTTGCGCGACTTGATATCAGGCAGATGCAAACGACGCCCGAACAAGGTTTCCACAAACCCCTGCTCACTGGCTTGGTTACGGGTGCTTTCCATATATTCGAGCACACCAGGGTATCGCTCGAAATACACATTCATATATTCCTGAGCTTCGTTACGCCCCATATCCAGCTGCTTAGCCAGCCCAAATGCACTCATGCCATAGATCAAGCCGAAGTTAATCGCCTTCGCGCGGCGGCGTTGCTCGGTAGATACCGACTCCAGCGGGATCCCCAAGATCTCAGCAGCCGTCGCGGCATGGATATCCTTGCCATGGCGGAAGGCATCCAACAAGGCCTGATCACCCGACAGGTGGGCCATAATACGCAATTCGATTTGCGAGTAGTCGACAGCCAGTACCTTGTAGCCGGTTGGTGCAATGAAGGCCTGGCGAATACGGCGCCCTTCCTCATTACGTACCGGGATGTTCTGCAAGTTTGGATCGCTCGATGACAGACGACCCGTCGCAGTCACGGCCTGATGGTAGGAAGTATGGACGCGGCCTGTAGCCGGGTTCACCATCTTCGGCAGCTTGTCGGTATAGGTCGACTTCAGCTTCGCCAGGCTACGGTATTCCAAGATCAGCTTAGGCAGCGGATAATCCAATGCCAGCTCTTGCAGCACTTCTTCATTGGTCGAAGGCGTACCAGAAGGCGTTTTCTTCAGCACCGGTAGACCCATTTTTTCAAACAGAATGGCTTGCAACTGCTTTGGCGAGCTCAAGTTGAACTCATCACCCGCGATCTCGTAAGCCTGCTTCTCCAGCTCATCAAGGCGGACGGCGATCTCGGTAGACTGTGCGCCAAGCTGCATGCTATCAATCAGCACACCGGTACGCTCTATACGCGATAATACCGGCACCAATGGCATTTCAATCTCTTCAAACACCGACTTGAGCTTTTCATCGGCATTCACTTTTTCAACCAGCAGATTATGCAGACGCAGCGTAATATCTGCATCCTCTGCCGCGTAAGGACCGGCTTGCTCTAAATCAATCTGATTGAAAGTCAGCTGCTTCTTGCCCTTCCCGGCAATGTCTTCAAAGCTAATGGCTTTGTGCTCAAGGTAGCGCAGCGACAGGCTATCCATGTCATGGCGGCCAACCACACTGTTGAACACGTAAGACTCCAGCATGGTGTCAAAGCGGATCCCCTGCATGTCAATACCATAGCGAGCGAGGATACTGGCATCAAACTTGAGGTTCTGGCCCACCTTGGCACGCTCTGGATCTTCCAGTAACGGCTTAAGCTGAGCTAGCACCCAATCACGGTCAAGCTGAGTTGGTGCATCAAGGTAATCATGGGCAACTGGCACATAAGCCGCTTTGCCTTCTTCGACTGCGAACGACACACCAATCAAGTTAGCCGTCATATAATCGAGGCCATCGGTTTCAGTATCAAACGCAACGACTTCAGCCGAATTCAGTTTTTCCAGCCACTGAATAAACGCTGCTTCATCCAATACGGTTTCATAACCACTGCGGTCAATCACCGGTGCCACCGGTTTATTGTCAACTGCAGACGCCGACGCTTTTTCATCAGCAACAATACGGCCGTCACTGCCGTCGAGCATTTCCGACAACCAGCGACGGAACTGCAACTGACCAAACAATTTGGTGAGTTCATCGGTATCCGGCGTGCTTTTCACCAGTTGCTCTGGGGTCACATCAAGCTCAACATCTAGCTTGATAGTCGCCAATTCGTAGGACAGATACGCTGCTTCTTTATTATCCTGCAATTTTTTCGGCATGGTTTTCGAACCACGAAAGCCCAGCGGCGGGATATCATCTAGATTGGCGTACAGGGCATCCAAACCACCGATCCCCGTCAACAGAGCCTTGGCCGTCTTCTCACCAACGCCCGGGACACCCGGAATGTTATCGACCTTGTCTCCCATCAGGGCCAGGTAGTCGATGATCAACTCAGGACCAATACCAAACTTATCAACAACCCCGGCCGGATCCATCACCACATCCGTCATGGTGTTGATCAGGGTAACGTTCTGATCAACCAGTTGAGCCATATCTTTATCACCGGTACTGATCAAGACCGGCATACCGGCTTTTGATGCCTGGCTGGCCAAGGTACCAATCACGTCGTCGGCCTCAACCCCGGAGATCGAAATCAGCGGTAAGCCCATGGCTTTGATTACCGCGTTGAGGGGCTCGATCTGGCTACGCAGATCATCCGGCATCGGCGGACGGTTGGCCTTATATTCCGGATACATGTCATCACGGAATGTTTTTCCTTTCGCATCAAAGATAACGGCAATGTGCTCAGTGGAAAACTGGCGCATCATACTGCGCAGCATATTTACCACACCATAGACAGCACCGGTTGGTTCACCGTCTGAATTAGTGAAGTTAGGCGCAGCATGGTAGGCACGATAAAGATAAGATGATCCATCAATCAGAATAAGTGGATTTTCTGGGATAGTTGCCATAAAGATAGTCTTATATCCGGGGGATGAAAGAGTGAGGACCCTAGGATGCCATGACTACCTTCAACTGTTAACTGCTGTTTTCCAATACCAGCCCTGCATCTGTGGATAAGTTTGTTGGTAGTTCATTTTTAATCGTTGATCAATTTTTTGACAGCCTAAAAAACCAAGATTAAAACCAAACAAATACAACAACTTATATCAGTATCGTTCATTTGATCCACGATCCAGTAATGATCGTTAATTGTGGAAAAAGTTAACAGTGCGTTCTTAAATAAGATGAACTGAGAGTAAAAATAGACAAATCTGACGATAAAGGGAGCCATTATGAAGAAAATCGCAGTTATTTTGAGCGGCTCGGGGGTGTTTGACGGTGCCGAAATCCATGAAGCCGTCCTCTCCCTGCTGGCTATCGAACAAGAAGGGGCGAGTTGGCATTGCTTTGCCCCGAATATGGATCAGCACCATGTGATTAACCACCTGACCGGTGAAGAAATGGCTGAAACACGCAATGTACTGATCGAGGCAGCTCGGATCGCCCGTGGTCAAATCAATGATCTGGCCACTTTAGATCCCAGTCAGTATGACGCACTTCTGCTTCCCGGAGGCTTCGGAGCAGCCAAGAACCTGTCAAACTTTGCGTTCAAGGGGAGCGAGTGCTCCATCCACCCCGAGGTCAAAAGGGTCTGCCAGCAGTTTGCCGAGGAAGAGAAGCCTGCCGGTTACCTATGCATAGCCCCAGCGATGATCCCGCTGATTTACGGCCCGGGAGCCAAAGGTACCATAGGGACGGATCCCGGTACGTCAAAAGCATTCAACCAAATGGGCGGGGAACATATCAAATGCCCGGTCAATGATTTCGTGTTGGATCAAAAGCGCAGGCTGCTGACCACTCCCGCTTATATGCTGGCTGGTAGCGTGTCTGAAGCCGCAGAAGGGATCAATAAACTGGTCAAGGAATTGGTGAAAATAGCCTGAATCCGTGCATCAAAAGTAAAGCGGCAGATAAAGAAAAAGCGGCACTACTTTCCATCATAAAAACCGGAAGTAGTTGCCGCTCAGCAGAAGGGATAGCCGTTTTTAGCCCTACACTAAAAACCCACCCTAGCTAAAGTACACTGGAAGCAATGTGAGCAATGTCGTGCCTTCAACCAGAACCGTTTTGAATTGTTCTCGCCGAGTGCAAGTTAATAATAACCATTCTCACTTGAGGTGCAAGCATTTTATTGAGAATTATTGTTATTTAGTTGTTTAACAAAGTGCAACCTGAAGTCTTCAATACCGTCTTTCTTTTCTAAGTGCTCTATTTTATAGCCATTTTTCAGTAATAAACACAACATACCAGGAAACCGATTTCGGGATTTCACTCTCAATGCTTGATAGCCTTGGGCAAGTACCCAAGCCTCCTGGGCCTCGAGCAGTCCCTGTGCCACACCGTTACGACGTCCAGCCGGTGCAACCCCACCCAGCCAGCTGTAAAAACAGTCCTCCGACAACTGATAACCGATCTTGACCCCAACCAATTCACCCTCAATCTCAGCCACTAAAATCAGAGCCCGGTGGACACGAAGCCTCTGCTTTAGCTCATCTTCGGTAGCGGGGCGAGCAAACTCGGTGATCGTGGCCAACACCGTTACCGCTTCTTCAATACTGGCCTCACGAATATGCATATTTCCTCCTATATACCAAACTGAATAAGGCCAGCAATGCTGGCCTTAAACTGTGCTTATTATGGTGCGAAACCCTGATAAGGGAAAGCTAGACACCCAAGGTGTTGCGCGGTTGCTTGTCACTGCCCTGTTGGGCCGACGGCAAGGTCGTCAGCTTGTTAATCAGATAGTTGAGCAACACCCCGTACATAGGCACAAACAAACCAAGGCTAATCAGCAATTTAAAGCCATAATCCACCAAGGCGATCTCGACCCAGTTCTCTGCCATGAATGCATCAGGGCTGTTGTAGAACGCTATCGCGAAGAAAGCCAAGGTATCAAGGGCATTACCGAACAAGGTCGAACAGCTCGGGGCGACCCACCATTGCTTGGTCTGGCGCAGCCGGTTGAATACCGACACATCCATGATTTGCCCTAGCAGGTAAGCCATAAAGCTAGCAATCGCAATTCGGGCAACAAACAAGTTGAACTCAGCGAGATGGCCTAGGCCCTGATATTCCCCTTGGTAAAAAAGTACCGATAGCACATAGGAAATCATCAGCGCTGGCATCATTACCCTAAGGATGATCTGCCTTGCCATTGCCGCGCCGAAAATACGTACCGTCAAGTCGGTCGCCAAAAAGATAAACGGAAAGGTAAAGGCGCCCCATGTGGTATGCAATCCCATTACAGTAAAGGGAAGCTGAACCAAATAGTTGCTTGATGCGATGATTAACAGGTGGAAAACCACCAACAAAGAAAGGGCCTTGCGCTGCTGCACAGGCGAAAATTGAGAAGTCGTCATTGTCTGACCTTTTTGTCATTGGGGGAGAGGGAACCCAAAACACTACTGCCAGCTCTCACACCGCCAGTAGCAACCGAAGGCGGGGATTATATACCCAAGTAACTTCTTGTTGCCAGTTCAGCGAAGAATAACAGTGTTTCACCGCTCTCCCAGCAATCCAGCGATGAATAACAGTGTTTCTTGTGCTTCACTGTCGAGCCCTTCTAGCCACATCTGGCCACTGTAGTGCTCACCTTTCAGCAGCAAACGACAGCCTTCAAAGTCCACCAGCCATACATGCAAGTCCGCATTGAGCTCTTTTTCCAAGACTGTAATGCCAAGGCCCAGAAGCAACGTGTCAGCCACTGCGGCAAAGTTATCATAATCAAACTCGGGGGCGCCGATCTCAAGCAGTCTTGCCGCGATATCCAACCGATGACACCAATAGTGCGAGCTTGCTGCCATAGCGTTTATTCCTTTTGGCAATGATTGGCCACAGTGAGTTTCCTGTAACCAATTGTTTCTGTGAGTATCAAGCAATAACCAGCCTCTAGCCAAGGGGAGAGGTTCATGGTTTTATGGAGATGTTGCTGATTGGGGGGACCCGATTAGCAATCGGTGAATTTAACATTCTCACCAAATACGCAAGCTGTTTTGTAGCGAACAGAGCATGCATGGGCCAAGCCCCTGTCTGTATCTAATACGCATTTTATACCGGACGCGGATTGTCCGGTATTTTTTTGTCTGTTTCACACCCACCAACTTAGAAAGCGACTCAAGAAACGGCTCAGAAACCGATCTCTTCACCTGCAGTCAGATGATCTTCAATCAGCCCCAAAAAGGCATTACCGTATTTTTCCAACTTACGATGGCCAACACCGTTGACCGACAGAAGC
The DNA here is from genome assembly GCF_052873915.1 of Photobacterium sp. DNB22_13_2. Lineage (NCBI taxonomy): Bacteria > Pseudomonadati > Pseudomonadota > Gammaproteobacteria > Vibrionales > Vibrionaceae > Photobacterium > Photobacterium sp. DNB22_13_2. Next base: position 37,614 of record NZ_JBNNXU010000023.1, on the reverse strand, counting down.
TCACCCGCCGAGGTCGGCAAGCGCTCGGCCATCTCCATTAAACTGGCATCATTGAATACCACATACGGCGGCAAGTCTTCTTCATCAGCAATGGCCTTACGCAGCTTTCGCAGCTTGGCGAACAGCTTCTTGTCGTACTGCCGATTGGCCATTTTGTCACTCTTGGCACTGCGGGCGGTAATATCGAGCCTCGGTACCGCCAACTCAAGGGGAACCTCCCCTCGCAGTACTTCGCGTGCTTTGACTGTCAGCTGCAAAATCGAACTGCGGACAATATTCTGGGTCAGGAAACCACGGTGGATCAACTGACGTATAATACTGACCCAAAACTCATGGCTGTGCTCGCGGCCAATACCATAGGTACTCAATTGATCGTGGCCATATTCACGAATACGCTGGTTCTGCATACCACGCAGCACTTCCACCACATGAGTAATACCGAAACCTTGGTTAACCCGGTAGACACAAGAAAGTGCCTTTTGCGACACTTCCAATGCATCGAAATGCTTGGGCGGGTCAAGGCACACATCACAGTTACCACAAGGCTCTTCCCGCGCTTCACCAAAGTAATTGAGCAACACCTGGCGACGGCAGGTCTGGGCCTCGGCAAACGCCCCCATCGCATTGAGCTTGTGGCTTTCCACCAGCTTCTGGGGACCGTCATCTTTCTCGTCCAGGCAACGGCGTAGCCAGGCCAAGTCTGACGGATCATAAAACAGGACAGCTTCTGCCGGTAAGCCATCGCGGCCAGCTCGTCCGGTTTCCTGATAATAGGATTCAATATTACGCGGGATATCATAATGGACCACAAAGCGAACATTGGGTTTGTTAATCCCCATGCCGAATGCCACGGTCGCCACCACGATTTGGACATCATCGCGTTGGAATGCTTCCTGTACCCAGGCCCGCTCGTCATGCTCCATACCGGCATGATAGGCGGCAGCTCGGATCCCGCTCTGATTTAGCTTTTCACTGATTTGCTCAACCCGCTTGCGGCTATTGCAGTAAACAATACCGCACTGGCCGCGCACCCCAGCCAAATAGCGAGTCAGCTGGGCCATCGGCTTGTATTTTTCTTGCAGGGTGTAACGAATATTCGGCCGATCGAAGCTACCGAGATAGGTATGCAGGGACTGTAGGGCCAAACGGGCAATGATATCATGCCGGGTGGTGTCATCCGCCGTTGCCGTTAGGGCGATCACCGGTACATCGGGAAATGCCTGACGCATACTGCCAAGAGCGGCGTATTCCGGCCTGAAGTCATGCCCCCATTGCGAGATACAGTGCGCTTCATCCACGGCGACCATGCTCAATGGCAAACTGGCCAGCCGTTCTGAAAACTCGCGACCGAGCAAACGCTCTGGCGAGACATAAACCAACTTGATCTTGCCTTGCTCCATCGCCTGAAAGGTTCCCTGCACATCTTCCCACGTCATGGTGGAGTTAATGCAGGCGGCAGCTACCCCATTGGCCTTGAGCTGGTCCACCTGATCTTTCATCAGGGATATCAAGGGGGACACCACCAATGTCAGCCCGTCACGCAACAAGGCCGGAATTTGGTAGCACAGCGACTTGCCGCCACCAGTCGGCATGATCACCAAGCAATCCTGCCCGGACACCGCCGCCTCGATTACAGGCTGCTGGCCCTCGCGGAACTGCTGGTAGCCGAACACATCCTGCAGCACCTGTTCACAGGTCATGGGGCTTTCGGTCTGGCACGGCTGGCTTGCTGGCATAACGTTCTCATTGGCGCAAGTGACCCGATACAGGACACCTGAAGATGGACAAGGCTGGCTATTCTATACCATTCAGATCGCTGATGGGAGTCACCTCCCCGTCCAAATCATTGCCTCTGCCCGGAGCCATCGCTGGTGAGCAAAAAGACGATAGTATTGAGATCGAACACGACTTATACTGCGCCTGCATACACAATTGAATATTTATTTCTCTCCAGCCAGCTCGGCACCAACTTTTCAGGTAATCATGGAAGCGCAAAATACCCAGACCCAGCGCGGCGTCATCCTCGCCCTCGCGGCTTATACCATGTGGGGTATTGCCCCGATCTATTTCAAGTCTCTCCAACATGTTAGTGCGCCGGAGATCCTAAGCCATAGGGTGATCTGGTCGTTTGTGTTTCTCGCGCTGCTACTGTTGGTTAGCAAGGGATGGGGGCAGGTCCGAGCCGTACTTGGCCGACCAAAAGTGGTCATGCTACTGCTGGCAACGTCGTTGCTGGTCGGGGGAAACTGGCTGATTTTCATCTGGGCGGTCAACAACAATTTCATGCTTGATGCCAGCCTCGGATATTTCATCAACCCACTGTTCAATGTCCTGCTCGGGATGTTTTTTCTCGGTGAGCGCCTGCGTCCGTTGCAATGGGTCGCAGTGGTGCTGGCGGCAACCGGTGTGGCAGTCCAACTGATCCAGTTCGGTTCATTGCCGTGGATCGCATTGGCACTCGCGACTAGCTTTGGCCTTTACGGCCTGCTACGCAAAAAGGTCAACCTTGATGCGGCAACAGGACTATTTATGGAAACCAGCCTGCTGCTGCCTCTGGCGCTCGGCTACGTCTTTCTCTTTGCCGACAGCCCCACATCAGACTGGTCTGCTAACCCAATGACCACCAATCTACTGCTGATGGCAGCCGGCATCGTCACCACCTTGCCATTGCTGTGTTTTACCGGGGCAGCCACCAAGCTCAAGCTCTCGACTCTGGGCTTTTTCCAGTACATAGGCCCAAGCCTGATGTTTTTGCTGGCCATCACTGTCTATGGCGAAAGCTTTACCGCCGATAAAGGGTATACATTCGCCTTCATCTGGGCGGCGCTGCTAATTTTCAGCGTTGAAGGGCTACGCAACCACCGCATCAACAAAAAGCAATCCGCCACCAGCTAGAGCTACAACTGGCGAGGCGGTACTGTTAATTTTTTACAAGCAGCACCGTCATCGCTATGGTGTACTCATACGTAGCAGTTTTGAGCCGCTAAGCATCTATATCGATATTTCAATGGGGAGCGTACTATGAATAAAATCAGTCACCGCAAAAGCCCCATTGACGATATCGGCCTGATCGATGCTCATTACCAGAACTTTGCCTTTAAACGACATTATCACCTAGATTACCATTTGGGCCTGATCACTCAAGGCCAGCAGCAGTATTACTACAACGGCAGCAAGCACATAGCAGGAGCCGGGCAATTAGTGATCATGCCTCCCGATGAAATCCACGACGGCCAAGCCAAAGAGCAATCAGGTTACCAAGTCAAAGTCTTTAGCATTACCCCCGATTGGCTCAACCAGCAAGCTGAGGAAGCATCCGGTAACAGCCATTACTGCTTCCCGCAACACAATATTGCCAATAAAGCCCTGTTCCAGCAGTTGACCCTACTACACCAACAGCTGGACAACCCGAAAGTATCGCAACTAGCTAAAGACAGCCTACCAATAGAATCCATTTCTTATTTGTTGACGCATTACGGTCAGGTGCGTGAAGCCAATGTAACAGCACTGGGGTCTAAAGACTTACATCAGCTACGCGACTATGTCATGGCGCATCTGGATCAGAAAATCAATCTGGAGCAGCTGGCAGGCTTGTGCGATCTCAGTTCATCGCAACTGTTACGCCAGTTCAAAAAAGCCACGGGCATGACACCGTACGCTTGGTTAGCTCGCCTACGATTGGAACATGCGATGGCACTATTGAAGGCTGGGTTCAGTAGCACCGAAGTGGCCTATTACGTCGGATTTTACGATCAAGCCCACTTTACCCATGCCTTTAAGCAAACCTTCGGCGTCTCCCCTTCGCATATCAAGTAAGACTTTATCCGGTAGTTTGTCATTTTTTTACAAGCATCCAATGAATGACTGCGGCATGCTTCGACTTACTGGGCATACAGCCCTATTGCTTGAAGGATGACATACCCGTAATGATCAATGAAATGACCACCCTCGCCACTCTGGTAACTGTTCATATCTTCGCCCTAATGAGTCCTGGCCCCGACTTCGCCTTGGTGGTACAAAACGCTGGCCGCTACGGTCGCCAGACCGGGATAATGATCGCCCTCGGTTTGTCACTAGGGATCCTGCTCCACTCTATCCTCAGCCTAACCGGTGCCAGTTTGCTCATCCACCAACACCCAATGTTATTTGCCTTGCTGCAAGCCATGGGTGGCAGCTACCTGCTATGGCTTGGGATCGGCGCGCTCAAAGGCACGTGGCAACACTACCAGCAACGCCACCAACCAGCAGACAAACAAACAGCTAAGCAAACTCAGCGAGTACTCACCAACCGTAAGCAGGCACTGGCCAAGGGCTTTACAACCAATATCCTCAACCCCAAAGCCCTAGTTTTCTTTATCAGCTTATTATCAACCTTGGTGCCCGCCAGTATGTCTTTGGGTGGCAAGGCAACCGCAATAGGCTTGCTGTGGGGAACATCGTTCCTGTGGTTTGCCCTGCTGGCTTGGCTGCTGACCGGTGCTCGCCTGCAACAAAAACTGCAGCGCTGGACACCGTGGATTGATGCCACCTGCGGCGCTTTGTTCACGCTAATCGGCAGCTTGATCCTGCTCAACATCATCGCGCAGTAAACTTTGCCAACGTAATGCTACTCACAGGTTGACCCGCTGCACAAAAAACAGCCAACCGTTAGACATTTCCCCCCCTCCTTACTTAGGCTAGCTACAGCTTAAGTAAGGAGTTAAATACCCATGGAATGGAATCACCGACACCGGGTCGCCTTGTTGTCAGCCTGCCTGCTGACCCTACCTGCAACCGCCTTTGCCAAAGACAGCCAACAAAGTGTGGATCTGCTCGCCCCTGAAGCAGCAACCGGCCTGACCGAGCAGCGAGCGGTAACCGGCAAAGACTGGATGGTGGCATCTGCCAATCCATACGCCAGTGAAGCTGGCGCTGACATTTTACGTCAGGGCGGCAACGCTATCGATGCCATGGTCGCTACCCAGTTGGTGCTGGGTTTGACCGAGCCCCAGTCCTCTGGTATCGGCGGCGGGGCATTTATGGTGTATTGGGATCAGAAGAAAAAAGCCCTGACCACCTTCGATGGCCGCGAAACCGCGCCGTTTGCCGTCACTCCCCTGCTGTTCCAAGATAACAAGGGCCAACCGCTGCAATTCTTCGATGCCGTGGTCGGCGGCCGCTCGGTCGGCACCCCCGGTACCGTCAGACTGATGTGGTATACCCACCAACGCCACGGCAAATTGGACTGGAAGAAGCTGTTCGAGCCAGCGATCCAGCTTGCCAAGGACGGCTTCACCGTCAGCCCAAGGTTGGCGGCACTGGTCGAAAAAGACCAAACCCACCTGCAACGCTTCGAGGCAACCAAAGCCTATTTCTTCAATAGCGATGGCTCGCCGATTCAGGCTGGCCAAACGCTGAAGAACCCGGAATATGCCAATACCTTACGCCAAATCGCCGAGCGCGGGGCCAGCGCCTTCTACACTGGCGATATAGCCAAAGATATCGTCAAGGCGGTCCGTACCACTCCCGGCAATCCGGGCGTACTCAGCACCATGGATCTCGCCACCTATCAGGTCAAGGAGCGGCCTGCCGTCTGTGCCCCTTACCGCCAGTTTGAAATCTGCGGCATGGGTCCACCAAGTTCCGGCGCCCTGACGCTAGGCCAGATCATGGGGATGCTCAGCCACTATCCACTTGCTGAGCTGGGGCCAGACAACCTGACCAGCTGGCGCCTGCTCGGCGATGCCTCCCGCCTAGCCTTTGCCGACCGTGGTCACTATATGGCCGATAGCGACTATGTGCCGATGCCAACCAAGGGGCTACTGGCAGATGACTACCTCCAGAAGCGGGCAGCCTTACTCAATCGTGAACAAGCCTTGGCCAAAGCCGAGGCCGGCAATCCTCCGTGGGATCATGCCCTGCGCTACGCCATGGATGAATCAATCGAGCTGCCCTCGACCAGCCACTTTTCGATTGTCGACAAGAGCCGCAATGTGATATCCATGACCACCACCATCGAAAATGGATTTGGCTCGCGGGTAATGGTGCGAGGCTTTTTACTCAACAACGAGCTGACCGACTTTTCCTTTCGCAGCCATGACAACGGTAAACCGATAGCCAACCGGGTCGAGCCGGGCAAGCGGCCCCGATCCTCTATGGCCCCCACTATCGTGATGCAGAAAGGAAAACCTTACCTTGCCATCGGCTCGCCGGGTGGCAGCCAGATCATAGGCTATGTCGCCAAGACACTGGTCGCCCACCTCGACTGGGGATTGGAGCTGCAACAAGCCATCAACCTGCCGAATATGAACAACCGATTCGGCCCATTTGAGCTTGAAGCCGGTACCGATGCAGAAAGCTGGGCACCCAAACTGGAAACCCTTGGCTTCGAGGTAAAGGTCAAGGAGCTCAACTCTGGTGTTCAGGCCATCAAGCTCAACAGCAAAAGCCTGACCGGTGCCGCCGATCCGCGCCGTGAAGGCAAGGTCATCACGGAATAAGATCACCGCCGGATACGAAGAACCACTGGGTAAATCGGCATAAAAAACCCGTGGCATCTGCCACGGGTTCTGTTTTCGTCATTTGACTAGCATCGAATCAGCCATTGTTCTTTTCAGCGTTTACATCGGCTCAAGCTTGGCATATTGGGTCACCAACCATTTGATACCCTCACCATTGAAGGCTACCTGTACCCGGCTCTGGGCACCACTTCCCTCAAAGTTGATGATGGTCCCCTCACCAAATTTCGGATGCTGGACCCGCTGGCCGAGGGTATAACCCGTTTGATTGAAGTTATCGTTGACCTGGGCCTGGCTGAAACGACCGCTGCTGGCAGGACGGGAGACCTTGGCCTTCATCCGCACTTCTTCAATAAACTCTTCTGGGATCTCGCGGATAAAACGTGACGGTTTATGGAAGTTATCCTTTCCGTAAAGTCGACGCATTTCTGCATGGGAGATATAGAGCTTCTGCATTGCACGGGTCATACCCACATAGCACAAGCGGCGCTCCTCTTCCAAACGGCCCACTTCCTCGGTGGTGCGCGAGCTCGGGAACATCCCTTCTTCGACACCGACCATAAATACCACTGGGAATTCCAACCCCTTGGCACTGTGCATGGTCATCAGCTGGACGGCATCGTCGAACTCATCCGCCTGACCTTCACCCGCTTCCAGCGCAGCATGGGACAAGAACGCCGACAGCGGGCTCATCTCCTCGGCTTCTTCCGGGATCTCGAACTGGCGGGTTGCGGTGACCAGTTCCTCAAGGTTTTCGATTCGTGCCTGGGCTTTCTCGCCCTTTTCCTGCTCGTACATCGCACGCAGGCCAGAATTACGGATCACCTCATCGGTTTGCTGATACAGCGGCAGATCGCGGGTATCATCTTCCAGAGCGTTGACCAGTTCGATAAAGCGGCGCAGCGAATTGGCAGCACGGCCAGCCAGCACTTGCTCTTCCAGCAAGGCAACACTGGCTTGCCACATGGTCGCTCCGCGGTCACGAGCTGTCATGCGGATTGTTTCCAGTGTACGATCACCCAAGCCACGGGTCGGGGTATTCACTACCCGCTCAAACGAGGCATCATCATTACGGTTGGCCATCAATCGTAAATACGACAGGGAATCTTTGATTTCCTGACGCTCGAAGAAACGCATACCGCCATAAATCCGATACGGCATTCCCGACTGGATCAACGCTTCTTCCAATACCCGCGACTGGGCATTGCTACGATAAAGCATGGCTGCATCGCTCAAGGCTCCGCCCTGATCGCGCAGCTCTTTAATTTTACCAACCACAAAGCGGGCTTCATCGAGCTCGTTGAAGGCCGAATAAATCGAGATCAGCTCACCTTCGGCGCCATCGGTCCACAGATTCTTGCCCATTCGCTCGTTGTTGTTGGCGATCAAGCCATTGGCCGCTTTCAGGATGTTAGCGGTCGAACGGTAGTTTTGCTCAAGGAAGATCGAACTTGCCCCCTTGAAATCATTGAGGAAGCGCTGGATGTTCTCCACCTTGGCACCACGCCAGCCATAAATTGATTGGTCATCATCACCCACAATCATCACATTACAGTCCGGACCGGCCATCAGGCGCAACCAGGCAAACTGGATGTTGTTGGTATCCTGGAATTCATCCACCAGAATGTGCTTAAAGCGAGCCTGGTAGTGTTCACGGATATGCTTGCTGCGCTGCAGCAACTCAAAGGCACGCAATAGCAACTCGGCGAAATCGACTAAACCAGCGCGATCACATGCTTCCTGATAGGCAGTATAAAGACGCAGCCAGGTTTGCTCGACCGGGTCATTGAACGAATCAATATGCTGCGGACGCAGGCCCTCGTCTTTCTTGCCGTTGACGTACCACACCGCCTGACGGGCTGGCCACTGCTTCTCGTCTAGGTTTTGGGCCTTAATCAAACGGCGCATCAAACGCATCTGATCATCAGAATCGAGGATATTGAAATCTTCCGGCAAACTGGCATCCAAATAGTGGGCGCGCAGCATGCGGTGACACAGGCCATGGAAGGTGCCGTTCCACATACCTGCCGACGAGCCGTGCATCAGCTCATTGATCCGGCCGCGCATCTCGGCAGCCGCCTTATTGGTAAAGGTCACCGACATGATCGAGTAAGGCGAAGCCTGCTCTATCGTCATCAACCAGGCAATGCGATGGACCAAGACCCGGGTTTTACCACTCCCGGCGCCGGCCAAAACCAGGTGGTTACCCAACGGTGCCGCCACCGCCTCGCGTTGCTTGTCATTCAGGCCATCTAACAGAAGTGAAACGTCCATCGCTCTCTACTGGTTATTTATACAATGGTGATGATTATAACCACAAAGCCCACCGTGATGCGAGAAACCTCCCCTCAGCCGCACCGCCCCAGCCAACAGATGACAACCCCATCAATAAAGCGTGACAAAAATTTCACCTTATCAATCTCTTGCCATATTTTTTTGTTCTATGCTTGGAAATACGCAAAGTTAACGAAAAGTTAAAAAACTCAAGAAAGCGTGAAAGTTATTCCCAACTCACCCTTTCTTATGTACCGAGAGCACCAATAAGGTGTCAGTTAACCCAAAAGGAAACGTTGCATTTCCCTGCAACAGTCAGCGTATTTAAGAGGAATCAACATGAAAAAGACCACCAACATTGCACTAGCAACTGCAGTAACAGGCCTAATTGCTCTAGCTGGTACCGCTATGACCACCACTACCGCGGTAGCTGCCGAGGAAAAAGAAAAGTGCTACGGCGTGGTGAAGGCAGGCAAGAATGACTGTGCCACAAAAACCAGCTCTTGTGCCGGCACCTCGAAAACCGATGGCCAGAAAGATGCATTTGTCATGGTTCCTAAAGGCTTATGCGATCGCCTTAACGGCGGCTCAACCAGCTCATCATAACCCTTAACCACCTACCAACTTGATAACATCCCAAATGAAGGAATCATTATGAAAAAGTCTAATCTTGCTGTTGCTACCGCGGTTTCTGGTTTACTTGCCCTTGCCGGTACGGCACTAACACCTTCTGTCGCTCTCGCGGCCTCAGCCGACAAGGAAAAATGCTACGGGGTGGTCAAAGCAGGTAAAAACGACTGTGCGACCAAAACCAGCTCTTGTGCCGGTACCTCGAAAACCGATGGTCAGAAAGATGCTTTCGTCATGGTGCCTAAGGGCCTTTGTGATCGCTTGGCCGGTAGCTCTAAAGAGGCTAAGTAATTGAGCAGGCTGTCTCCTGACAAGATGGTAGGGGTGGGGCTTCGCTCCCCCCATATCCATCACTTTCTCTCTGAGCGGCCGGATATCGGCTGGCTGGAAATCCACAGCGAGAATTTTTTTACGCCTCACTCGCCAGCCCGCCAGCAACTCAGAGACATTGCCAACCATTACCCCATCAGCTGCCATGGGATCGGGATGTCACTCGGCTCTGCCGATACGCTGGATAAACAGCACCTATCCCAACTCAAGCAACTTGTGGATGAAATAGATCCGATTGCGGTATCCGACCACCTCAGCTGGAGTTCGGTTAACGGTCAGTACTTCAATGATCTGTTGCCCCTGCCCTATACCGAGGAAGCTCTGGCCCACTTCTGCCACAAGGTTGAGCAGGTACAAGACATGCTCGGCCGCCAACTCTTGGTCGAGAACCCGTCCAGCTACCTGAGCTTCAACCATTCCACGATTCCGGAATGGGAATTTCTGAGGTCCGTTCAACAGCGCACCGGATGCGGCTTGCTGCTCGATCTCAACAACATTTACGTCAGCAGTTTCAACCACGGTTTCAATTGCCAAACCTACCTGGATGCTGTCGACCCGAAAACGGTTAAAGAAATCCACTTAGCAGGGTTTACCGTCAAGACGTTCGATCAAGGTGAGATCTGGATAGATACCCATAGCCGCCCGGTCAGTGAGCCGGTCTGGCAACTCTATCACCAGTGGGTACGCCAGCACTTTTCCTCTCTCGGCGGAGTACCAACGCTCATTGAGTGGGATCTCGATATCCCTGATATCGACGTACTGCTCGGTGAAGCTGGCAAGGCACAACAAATCATTGCCGAGGAGGCCAGTAATGGGATCTCCGCAGCCTAAAAAACCGCACCAACTACATCAACTACAACAGGATTTCGCCGAGGCGCTGCACTACCGGCCAAGCCCTGCTAATGAAGCCGTTGCTACCGGTCAGTTTGCCCCGGAACAACTGATACAGATCTACCGTAACAACTTTATTATCAGTTTGTCGGAAGTACTGGAAGCCACCTACCCATGCTGCAAGGCCGTGGTCGGTGACGAGTGTTTCGCTCTACTCGCCCGCCTGCATGTACTGGCCTATCCACTCGGGGAAGGCAATGTGACCGATTACGGCGACGGCTTTGCCGATACGATTTCCGGCCAGCCGTCAGTGATTGAGGCGGTTCCTTATCTAGCCGAACTGGCCCAATTGGAGTGGCTGGTCGACCGGGCTAGTCAGCATGCAGCTATCACTCCGGACTTTCCGTTTGAGCAATTGTCCCAAATCACAGAGGACAACCTCAGCCAGTTGATACTGGAGGTGGCTGAACCCACCTATAACTTTGATGCACAATATCCTGTCGCCAGCCTGTGGCAGATGATCACTGATGATCAGATTGAGCCAATTGACATGACCCAACCGGAGTCCGTCATTATCCAGCACCGCTCACAAGGCATGCTAGTGATCGCGACAACCACGGCTGCCACAGCGTTGTTGCGACTGAGCCAACAAGAGCAGCCACTTGGCGAAGCAAGCGAGGATATGCTGGCCATACTGGGCGAGCTTATCCAACAACAACTATTCACCCGTATCCACGGCCTGCCTGAGGGAGAGTGCGCATGCTGAATTTTCTCAAACAAATCGATATCACGGCCCAGCGGATCACCGAGCCCCTGATCCCTCTGTTCCTGCTGTTCACCCGACTGTGGGTGGCATGGGTATTCTTCAAGTCAGGGATGGTGAAATACAGCAGTTGGGACAGCACCCTTTACCTGTTCGAGTATGAGTACCAAGTGCCCCTGATCCCCTGGCAATTCGCCGCCTATTCGGGCACGGCAGCCGAGCTGATCCTGCCCGTTTTCTTGGCACTCGGCTTGTTCACCCGACCAATGGCACTGGCACTGTTCGTGTTCAATATCATTGCGGTAGTGTCCTACCCGCTGCTGTGGGAGAAGGGCTTCTTCGACCACCAGCTATGGGGCATGATGATGCTGATCAACGTGTTCTGGGGCGCCGGGATGATTTCTGTCGACCATCTCATCAGCAGCAAGCCGAAGCAGTCTTTATTGCAGTAAACCTATTTCAGGGCGAAACAGAAAAGGGACAGCATGCTGTCCCTTTTTTTATCACTCAGATAACCGGCTATATGTGGCTTCGTCTCACTCAGACACCAATGCCAACAGCTGTGACAGCTGGCTGATCTCGACATCCGGTAGCCACTTGGCGCGTGGCTCACGACTCAACACGCGGTGCTGATCATTGAACCAGCAGGCCTTGAAACCGTTTTGCTTAGCGCCACCTACATCGGTCACCACGTGATCGCCAATATGGAGAATATCACTCGGGGAAATGCCTAGATCTACCGCCGCGCTGACAAATAAATCGGGCTCAGGCTTGGCTAATCCATCACGGCCCGCCATCAGAACCCCATCAAAATACTGCGCCAGCCCGATTTTTTCCGCATCCACATTGCCATTGGTAATAGCCACCAGCGGCAGTTGTTGCTTGAGTAATGCCAATACCCGATGCGTTTCTGCGGGGACATCAACTTGGTTTCTGACCTCAAGAACCACCGCGACCCCTTCGCCTGCCGCCTGCTCGGCAGCCGATAAGGAATAGCCCAGCTGCATAAAGCCAATCTTGAGTAATTCAAACCGCCATTGGGTCACATTATGGCGCAGCATAGGATCAGCCTTGGCAAGACGCATCTTCAATTGCTGCCAACCCGCTACCCCCATCCCTTTCAGCCGCGGGTGGTTAACCGTCAACCAATCATGCATTGACTGCTCAGCCCGGCGTATCACCGGTCGGTTATCATAGAGGGTATCGTCAAGATCAAAGGTCAGCGCCCGTGGCGCGGAAAAAGGTCGGTAAAACTGCATCAGCGGCTACTCTTGAAAACGCCCCAGCTCAACGCTTATTGCGCTTGGCACGGGGGTGGGCTTCATCATACACCTGCGCAAGGTGCTGGAAGTCCAAGTGGGTATAGATTTGGGTGGTCGACAGGTTGGCATGGCCCAGCAATTCCTGAACCGCCCGCAGATCTCCCGAGGACTCAAGCATATGGGTGGCAAAGCTATGTCGCAGTTTATGCGGGTTGATATGGCTAGATACCGCCTGTTTCTGCCCCCATTCCGCCATCCGCTTCTGAACATTACGGTTGGAAATTCGCTGGCCCAACTTGGACACAAACAACCCCGGCTCGCCGGCAGCGGCCAATTGCCCCCGAACCTTAAGCCAGTGTCCAACCCATTCGCGAGCCAGCCCGGCAAACGGCACAACACGCTCTTTGTCGCCTTTACCGATCACCCGCAAATCGCCCTTGCGCAGGCTGACATCTTTGACATTGAGGCTGACCAGCTCAGACAAACGCAAACCAGCTCCGTACATCAACTCCATCATCGCCCGATCGCGGATAGACAAAGGGTCATCATCATCGACGCTGAGCAGCTGATCCATCTCGTCAACATCCAGGTTTTTCGGCAGCGGCCTGGCCTTACGCGGTGCAGACACCCCCTTGGCCGGGTTGGCCTTGAGGACACCTTGGCGAACCAAGTAATCGAGAAAACTACGCAGTGCTGACAATCGCATCGACAGGCTGCTGGCCTTGAGGCCATCTCGCATCCCCTTGGAAGCAAGCTGGCGAACCCAGCCAGCATCGACGGTCTGCCAGTTATCGACACCCAATGCCACCAGCTGCTCGGCCAATGTCGTCAGCTGGCGCTTGTAGTTTTGTTGGGTGTGCAGACTAAGCTCTCGCTCACTGCGCAGGTATTCGTAGAATCGCTGCAGTGGCTTTTCCAGGCCAGCGGGCAAGCTCACTCAATCACCTCACGGGTATATTCCCAGTGGTGAATAAGCTTGGCGAGGACCATCGCCAGCTGCTCGACAAACAAGGTGTCCATCTCCGGCTGGAAGTGACCGCCATCGACACTGGCGAAACTCAGCACCCCGAACGGCCTGTCGTTGCCAAGCGGCAAGACCAAAAACGACCCCAGCTGCGGCGGTTGATCAAACAGAAGATCCGCTTCCAGCTTACGCAACCGGCCCAGGTATACCGGACGGGACGACAGCCTAGAACGGCTGAAGCTCTCGAAACTGCGGCGCTCAAGGAACAGGTTATCATCCAGACTATCAAACAGGCGCAGGCTGATATCAAGATTCAGCTCGTCGGCCAGTGTTTCCAGTACACACAATGCCTGGTAGATATTATGAGTCTGGAACAGCTGCTGCTGCGCCTTGGCAAACGTATGGAAAAGTTGGCTGTTGTGGGTCGCGGCCCCGACCAGGCCGGAAATTTTCTCTTCCAGCTCGCCGACATTACTGCGCAGGCGCTCAAGCTGGATATCAACCAGAGACACCACGCCACGGTCGGCATGGTGGACCTGGATCCGGCTCAACAACTCTGGATGGCGAACAAAGAAGTCAGGGTTGGCCAACAAAAAGTCAGCCACCACCTGCTCGTTCAACGAGACGGCATCCTCATCGGGGGCACATACGTCAAGCTGAGATATATCGGTCATAATACAATTTGTCCATCAAACACGTGCGTTGCCGCACCTGTCATATACAGCGGCTTACCCTCTCCCGGCCAGCGGATTTGTAAATCCCCCCCCGGTAGCGACACCTTCACATTGTCGTCCAGCAGTCCCTGCATTCGGCCAATCGCCACCGCAGCACAAGCCCCACTGCCACATGCCTGGGTTTCACCGGCACCACGCTCATAAACCCGCAGCTTCACTTCATTGCGGTTTATCACCTGCATAAAACCGGCATTCACCCGCTCGGGAAAGCGCTCGTGGGATTCAAGGATCGGTCCCAAGGTCTCGACTTCTGCAGTCTCGACATCGTCCACCACGGTGACACAGTGCGGGTTGCCCATGCTGACGGCCCCGCAGAATACGGTTTTCTCACCCGCCCGCAGGATATAAGTTTTCTCGCTTTGCTTGGCACGGAAAGGAATTTTGGCCGGATCGAACTCAGGAACCCCCATATTCACAGAGACCTGGTTGTCGTTCTCCAGCTTGAGTACCATTTTACCGCCTTTGGTACTGACTGAGATATGGTATTTATTGGTCAGCCCCTTCATCCAGACAAAACGAGCAAAACATCGGGCACCGTTGCCGCACTGCTCCACCTCACTGCCATCGGCATTGAAGATCCGGTAATGGAAATCCGTCTCGGGATCATAAGGTGGCTCGACCACCAACAGCTGATCAAACCCTACCCCACGGTTGCGGTCAGCCAAACGCCGGATAGCATCCGGCGAGAAGAACACGTTCTGGGTCACACAGTCGACGACCATAAAATCGTTACCCAACCCATGCATTTTCGAAAAATTAACCTGCATGTTGTTCCTTCTCGTTATTCTGGCAACAGCTGCTCTGATTGCCACAGTTGTGCGAGTTCTTCGCGTTCACGCACCACGTGGGCCTGGCTGCCATCAACCATGATCTCCGCTGCACGCACACGGGTGTTATAGTTCGACGACATCACAAAACCATAAGCTCCAGCCGAACGTACCGCCAGCAAGTCATCAGTCTCTAGGCACAACTCGCGATCTTTACCGATAAAATCACCGGTTTCACAGATAGGGCCAACCAAATCATAGGAAAGCTTCTCACCATTGCGAGGCACTACCGGCACGATATCTTGCCACGCTTGGTAAAGCGTAGGACGGATCATGTCATTCATCGCCGCATCAACGATGGCAAAGTTTTTGTACTCGGTAAGCTTGAGGTATTCCACCCGCATCAACATTACCCCAGCATTGGCAGCAATAGCTCGGCCCGGCTCAAAGATCAACTCCAAGTCACGGTGCTCGGTCAGACGCGCCATCAAGGCTTTGGCATATTCCGAAGGCTGAGGCGGACGTTCATCGCTGTAGGTAACACCCAAGCCGCCACCCACATCAAGATGATGGATAACAATGCCTTCGGCTTTTAGGGTATCAACCAGCGCCAGCAGGCGGTCGGTGGCATCAATGAACGGGTCAATGGCAGTCAACTGCGAGCCAATATGGCAATCCATACCCGTTACAGCAAGGTGTGGCAGGCGATGGGCCAAACGGTATACTTCTGGCGCTCGCTCAAAGGCAATGCCGAATTTATTGTCGCGCAGGCCAGTTGAAATATACGGGTGGGTCTGGGCATCGACATCCGGATTAATGCGCAATGATACTGGTGCCACCTTACCCAGATCACCGGCAACTTGATTAAGCCGCTCCAGCTCAGGTTCGGATTCTACATTGAAGCATTTGATGCCTAGCTCAAGGGCCCGCTTCATTTCCGCGGCGGTTTTACCGACCCCCGAGAACACCACCTTGGCCGGATCGCCACCTGCGGCAACGACCCGCTCCAGCTCGCCACCCGAGACGATATCAAAACCGGATCCCAGTCGTGCCAGTACATTCAGTACGCCGATATTGGAATTTGCCTTTACGGCATAACAGATCAGGTGGGGATGATCGGCCACCGCTTGGTCAAAAGCATGCCAATGACGTTCGAGCGTCGCACGCGAATAGACATAGAGTGGTGTGCCAAAACGGTCAGCCAAATCGGCCAGTGGAATCTCTTCGGCCCATAGCTGGCCATCTTGCTGATAATTAAAGTAATCCAATGTAGTCTCTTCCCTGTCTGAACCGTTTATTGATCGTTCTGTTGCTGCTGCTCGCTGTCGTCAGGCATGTACAGTGCCCCACTCTGACCACAACCGGTGAGGGCCAATACGCCCAACACCAAAATTGCTAATAAACCTTTACGCATTTTTGAAAGCCAGTGATTATCATTTCATTGCCCTCTATAATCGCACCCACACTAGGAAAAGCAATAGGACGATCGGGGATGAATGATACAGAATTTCATAAGTTAGCAGATGACGTGCTGATGAGCATCGAAGAAGGCATCGACGAATCCGGTGCCGACATCGAATACGAGACCACTGGCAACGTATTGACGCTGGAATTTGAAAACCGCAGCCAAATTGTGATTAACCGCCAAGAGCCGTTGCATGAAATCTGGCTGGCGTCAAAATCAGGCGGCTATCACTTCAAATACAAGGATGGCGAGTGGCACTGTACCCGTAGTGGTAACGAGCTGATCGCCCTGGTCAAACAGGAATGCTCACTGCACGCAGGTGAAGCTGTCGATTGGTAAGCCTCATCATAGACCAGCCCAAACAAAAAAGCGGAAGCCTAGGCTTCCGCTTTGTTTTTCTCTAGCGTGTCAGATTAGCATTCATCAGCGGCTGAGGTGTTACCACCGGTCGTCGCGACGGCTGCTGACCACTCTTGTACGGCAGTACCTGCGGCGCGCCATTCTCGCTATGGACAATGTCGTAAAACTGCGGCAGATTGAAATTGATAAAATTAGCGCTGTAGCTAAAGCGATCATGAGCCGAGGTGTAAAAACGGTTCACCCCATGCACCATTTCATCCTTGTCACCGCTACACTGACGATAAACCTCAATGCGGTTGGACTCATCCAGAATATAGATATTGAAGCCTGAATCACAATCTTCGAAGAAGAACTGGATCAAACCTTCGCTGGCATAGGCATCAACAATTTCCGGCGGATGTGGCTCGTCGGTCTTGCCCATCACCAAGTTAGCCGAGCCAAGCAACTTGTTGGTCGAGATACAGCTGTAGAAGTCGACAGAGTTCTCCAACTTCTGTACCGACACGCCGCGACGCTCGAAGAACAGACCGTGGGTCTGGCGGGCAATACGGATCGCTTTGAAACGACGACGTTTTTCCTGTTCAACCGGTTTAAGGCGCATCTCGATACACTCGGCCACCAGCTGGTACACCAAATTGCGGATCAAGCCACGCATGTGCTTGCTGTAACAAAATACGTCCACTGATTCCGGCGGCAACGCATCTTGGTGCATCTTGCCCAGCACAGTCTTCAATGCATCCAGCATGGCACTGTCACCGGTGAAGTTCAGGGTACGCACTTCGTTCCACGAGTTGCGGTACACCAAATCAACACTGCCCACCAAGCACATTTGATCCGGGCCATAGCTGAAGATATCGGTATTCTTGAAATCAAATTTGACCGAACGATTGCGCAGCCTGGTCGTAGGATCGTTCTCCAGATTGACAAACAAGCCAAGCTGGCGAATTTCACACGGGCTCGACAGCGCCTGCAAACTCGGCTGCGGACGACGGATCGGAAAGGTATTACGAATATCGCTGACCAACTGGTAAAGCTTGTCGATATCAACCGCTGAGTCACGTACTACATTGTGCAGGCAGGTCGATTCAGTCAACAGTCCATTAAAATAGGCCCACGCCACCAGCTTGCTGAGGTAGCGGTTATGCTCCAACGCCGGGCGGCCCATGATAGCCACCGGGTCGAGCGACTGCTTGTAGAGATACCATCCAGCGGTATTGGTTCGGCCGGCCGGGACCTGGATCAGGCTCAAATCCTGCTCGTGCAGATCCGGGGACAACTGCGGATTGAGCAAGGTCACCTTGCCCGGCAGCACCTCGAATGCCGCATACAGCTTACGGGCCAGAATACTAATATCTTCTGGGCTGATCGCCGAGGTAATGTTATTACGGCGGGCAAAACGGATCAGGTTACGGTAGCTGAGCATCAAGGCATCGAGCAGCTCGTTGTGCGCGCTCTTAACCTGCTCGACCTTCCAGTCGCGGCGACGATCGAGCTCTACAAGTACCTCTTGTGGCCACTGCCATTCGTCGGTCAGCTCCTGCAACACCTTACGGCGCCAAGGTACCGAACCAGACGCTGGCTCACGAGTCAGCTTTTCATGGGTCTTGAGATAAAAACAACGACGAACCAGATCCAGACGACGGTGATCATTGATACGCTCAAGGTAGCGAGTCACCTTCTCCAGCATCAAGTAATAGGCATCCATGCAGAACTCGGTACGGTCAATGGCGAAGAAACGCCGTTTACCGTCAACACTAAGCAGTTGGGTATATGGATATTCCCAAGAATAGGCTTCAAGCAGGATAGCTTTCAGTACTGATTTGTACGGCGAGTCGATACTTTTGTAGAGTTGCCACAAGCTGGAGCCAAAATATTCCTCGGCTGGAATGCGTGATACGCCACCAAAATCAATCCATTCATCACGATGGATATACCCGCCATTTTCGAGATAGCAGATGTAGTCATCGTAACACTCCTCCATTTCCGGCGGCACCATGAACCATAGCAGACGCTGGCCAGCCAGGTTGACAGCTGAACGGTAAAACTCATCAAGCAGCAATAAATGCTGGCTTGAACCACAGTTTTCACCGGTCATCTGCTCAGAGAAGTTTTCACGGAAGCGATTTTCGTCGATCAGGAAGAAGTTTGCCTCAACCCCTTGAGCCATGGCCCATTCGGAGATCACCGCACACTTGGCATCGAGAGCCTGACGGTTTTCAGCGGGCATGTCGGTCCGGATACAGACCCAAATATCGAGATCGCTGGTT
The DNA here is from genome assembly GCF_052873915.1 of Photobacterium sp. DNB22_13_2. Taxonomy (NCBI): domain Bacteria; kingdom Pseudomonadati; phylum Pseudomonadota; class Gammaproteobacteria; order Vibrionales; family Vibrionaceae; genus Photobacterium; species Photobacterium sp. DNB22_13_2. The sequence continues at coordinate 18,470 of NZ_JBNNXU010000023.1, read as the reverse complement.
AGGCTCTGCCCCAAAGAGGCCGTACTGCCCATAGCATAGAGCCCCTGGATAGGGTGGATATCATTTGCAGGAGGAAAAATCGGAGTAGCACATGCCAAGCCACAGTCATCGATCAACTGTTGCTGCTGCTTGGTGGCAGTAAATGACGCAATCCCCACCGGTACTTCCTGATCAAGATAGCCAGGTACCGCCGGGTGATTATAGTGAAGTAGGACAGGCAACAGGTTGAAAACCTGTACAGACTGCGGAGTCATGGCAGCACGCGCCCGCTCGAGTCTTAGCTCATTGAGCTGATCCAATCTACCTTTAAGCGTTTCAATATAGTTCTGCAAATTACTCTTCCAAGAGCTACCAGCTTAAGAGCGGCCCAAATCTTGTCATTAAAGCGGTTGAGATGGCTCGAACCAGGAGTAAAAACGTGATCAATCTAACAGTTTTTGTATTAACCGTAAAGATAGTGCCGTTTTATGACAGGTTATGAATGGACTGAAATGTTGCCAGCGGACCTTTCCATAGTCGCCTTCCCTCAAACTAGTACAAGTTCACCAAACCGCCACTTTGCGATCGGTTATCTGTATACCGCCGAGAACATATGTGACCAATATCACATTAATTGCAGTTTATAGCAAGACAATATTGCCCCAACGCACTCGCAGCCACACATCAATTACCATCCCCGCCCAGTAGTGGTAGGATTAGAAGCAATAATGATAGTGCCCAATTACATATATGGACCCGATCCTATGACCGATACCCCAATCCGTATTGCCACGCGCAAGAGTCCACTCGCAATGTGGCAAGCCGAATTTGTCAAAGCTGCTTTGGAGCAAGCCCACCCCGGCCTGCAAGTCGAACTGGTTCCTATGGTCACCAAAGGCGATATTATTCTCGATACACCGCTGGCAAAAGTGGGTGGCAAAGGGCTATTTGTCAAAGAACTCGAAGTTGCGATGCTAGAGGGCCGTGCCGATATTGCCGTGCACTCGATGAAAGACGTCCCGGTAGAGTTCCCTGAAGGATTGGGCCTCGTCACCATCTGTGAGCGTGAAGATCCACGTGATGCGTTTGTCTCCAACCACTATGATAATCTAGCGCAACTGCCTGCCGGTGCCGTAGTAGGGACATCAAGTCTGCGTCGCCAATGCCAGTTGCGTGCCCAGCGTCCTGATCTGGTAGTTAAAGATCTGCGCGGCAACGTCAACACCCGCCTGCGCAAAATGGATGACGGCGAATATGATGCCATCATCCTTGCCTGTGCCGGCCTCATGCGCCTTAAAATGGAAGACCGTATCCGTGACGCTATCGCCCCGGAAACCAGCCTACCGGCAGTAGGCCAAGGCGCTGTTGGTATTGAATGTCGCCTTGACGACGAGCGTGTACGCAAACTACTGGGCGCATTGAACCACCAAGATACGGAAACCCGTGTATTGTGCGAACGCGCCATGAACAACCGTCTACAAGGCGGATGCCAAGTGCCAATCGGTAGCTATTCGGTACTGGAAGGCGATCAGATCTGGCTCCGCGCCTTGGTCGGCGAGCCTGATGGTAGCCAGATTGTCCGCGGCGAAGTCCGTGGCCATCGCGATGACGCTGAAAAGTTGGGTCTAGAGCTGGCCGACCAGCTGCTGGCTGATGGCGCTAAGACTATCCTCGACGAGCTTTACGGCAACGCCTAATGACCATACTGATCACCCGCCCGGCACCGGAATGCCACCAGCTAACACAGCAGCTGACCGCCGCGGGGATCAGCGCTATTGCCCAGCCCCTGCTGGAAATTCAGCCGGGGCAGCACCTTCAAGACCTACCTAACACTCTCTCACACCTAAAAAGTGGCGATTTCCTGATTGCCGTCAGTGTTCACGCAGCCAACCTAGCGCACAATTACATGATGTCGGTAGGTGCCAGTTGGCCAAAAAACGTGCATTATATAGCGGTCGGCCAGAAAACCGCCGCAGCGCTGCAAGACTATACAGGACAAGCCGTCCTGACCCCGTCTGAGCGTTGTGACAGTGAGGGACTGTTGGCCTTGCCAGTATTGTCTGATGTAGCTGAGCGACAAGTGCTCATTCTGCGCGGCAATGGTGGGCGCGAATTGATTTACCAGCGCCTTTGCCAAGGTGGGGCCGATGTCTCCTATTGCGAGACATACCAGCGCCGCTGGTTACCGCTTGATGGCCCGGCTCTGAGCCGGAATTGGCAGCAGGCCAACGTTGACACCCTGGTAGTCACCAGCGGTGAGCAACTTGACCAACTGGTCAAGCTTATACCAGACAGCGCTATGGCTTGGTTTCTTAACTGCCAGCTATTCGTACCAAGCCAGCGAATCGCCGATCAAGCTCTCGAGCTTGGTTTTCGTTTAATTTCCAATGTGGGAAGTGCGGCCAATGGCCCGCTGTTCACGACCCTAAGCAAAATAGGCACAATGGGAAAATCGGATGACTGATAAAAAAACCAATAATGAAAACCCTGCAGATAAACAACAATCCGCAGCAAATAATACCAATAAGCAAGGACAAGCCAGTGCCAAGGCACAAGCGCCAAAACCAGCAGCTGAGAAAAAGCCGACCCCTGAAAAGCAGGTAAAAGCAGAGCAGTCCGCACAACCGGCCGCCACAGCACCTGCTAGTCAACCGAGCGAAAAACAGGGTGGCAGCAAAACCGGTGCGATTGCTATCGCCTTGGTTATTGCTCTCGGTGCCGGTCTTTACTACCATGGCCACCAGCAGACCCAAACCCAAAACAGCCAAATGGCAGCCCTGCAGCAAGAAATTTCCCAGCTTCAGTCACAGCTCCAGTCATCTCTAAAGACCTCCCAGCAAGAAACCCTGAGCCAGGTCAACTCCAGTCTGCAGCGCACAGAAACATCGATTGAGCAGCAGGAAAAGTCGATTACCGGCTTGCAAATGGCCCTGTCGGAAATGAAAGGCCGCCGTCCAAACGACTGGCTGCTTGCTGAGGCCGACTACTTGGTCAAGATGGCGGGCCGCAAACTGTGGCTGGAACATGACACCGCCAGTGCCACTATTTTGCTTGAATCGGCCGATCACCGTATCGCTGAGCTTAACGATCCAAGCCTAACTCCTATCCGACAGGCGATGCATACCGATATCACAGCATTGAAAGCGGTCGCCCGTGTTGACCGTGATGGCTTGGTATTGCGTCTGACCAGCCTCCAGGAAGAAGTTGGCAAGCTACCATTGGCCAACGCTATCCTTCCAGAAGCCGAAGTTGTCGAGACTGCCGAAGTATCGACCTCCGTCGACGATTGGAAGACAAATATGATGACCTCACTGAAAAATTTCAGTGATCACTTCATCACTTACCGCCAGCGTGACGGCAGTGTTATCCCGCTACTGACACCGAAGCAAGACTTCTACCTGCAAGAAAACATCAAGTCCAAACTGGAAACCGCAATCAAGTCGGTATACCGCGAGCAGGGCGAGCTGTACACCACTTCACTGGCGATGGCCAAAGACTGGGCTGAGCAGTTCTATAATATGGACGATCCTGCGGTTCAGAGCTTCATCACCACATTAGAAGCACTCGGCCAAGAAAATATCGAAGCCGACTACCCGAGCAAGCTACAGTCGCAAGCGCTGATCACCGATACCATCAGCGATCGTCTACGCCAGCAGGTGAAACCGCTTAGCACAGAGGAGAACCCTGCATGATCAAACTGCTATTGCTGGTCGCCGCACTGATTGCAGGCATCGTTGTCGGCCCAATGCTGGCCGGAAACCAAGGTTATGTGCTGATCTCTGCGGCCAACCAAACCGTGGAGATGAGCCTGACGACACTGATTATCCTGGTGGTCGTGCTGTTCGGTGCTTTTTTCCTGCTGGAGAATATCCTCAAGCGCCTGTTCTCTCTGGGTAGCTCGACCCGCGGCTGGTTCTCGGGCCGCAAAACCCGCAAAGCCCGCCTACAGACATCTGAAGGCCTGACCAAGGTGATCGAAGGTGACTGGAAACAGGCTGAGAAACTAGTGGTCAAGTCAGCCAAGCACAGCGATGCACCACTGCTGAACTACTTGGCAGCGGCCGAAGCGGCACAAGGCCAAGGCGATGCCAGCCAGCGTGACGAATACCTGAGACTGGCTGCCGAGGTTGATGGCCAGAGCCTGGCTGTTGCCCTGACCCGGGCCAAGCTTCAATTCCGCCAGCAGCAATTTGAGCAGGCTGTTGCTACTCTGCAAGATATCAAGCACGACCATAACCGTAACCCCGTGCTACTGACCCTATTGAAAGACTGCTACGTCCGTCTGGAAGACTGGAAACCTTTGCTGGCACTGCTTCCTCAACTAGAGAAAGCCGGTGTAGTAGATACTGAAGAGGCAGCCAAGCTCGAAGCGAAAGCCGAGTGCGGCATCATGCACCACATCGCCAAGCAACAAGGCAGTGAAGGCCTGATGGGTCACTGGAATAGTTTGAGCCGCAAGGCCAAGCAACGTCCAGATCTCGTGGCGTGTTTCGTCAAACTAATGAGTCAATACAACGCCGACAGTGAAGCCTATACTGTGTTGCGTGATGCACTGAAAAAGAACAATGACGAGTCGTTGATCAACCTTATCCCGGCTCTAAAACTGGCCGACAGCCACCCAGCAATTGTTCGCCTGCAGGACTTGCTCCGCTATGACAGTAGCAACCCGAGCACCCATAGTGCACTGGGTCAATTGTTCATGCGTGAAGGCAAGCTGGAAGAAGCCAAAGAGCATTTCGAGAAAGCCATCGCTCTGCGCAGCGATGTCGCTGACTACGGCTACTTGGTTGAAGTGATGGAGCAGCTTGATGACAAACAAGGCGCTGCCGAATTGTCACGACAAGCCCTGACTCTGGCGCTACCTGCCAAAAATTAACAAAACCACAACATAACATTTGGTAATTAAAAAGCACCCGGAAGGGTGCTTTTTTATACTTAAAAGCAATGGATTATGTGTCCTACAACGAATAATTGTTTCTATTTGTTAACAGGCGTTTCAACCTATAACCATCCCATTGCTAGCATTTTGTAAACAGGTTTCAATAGGGACTTACGTTGCTCAACAGATGGATACTTAACTATGGATATGCTTCCAGCGTTAATCGTTTCTGGCATCATTGTTTCTGTGATCACCTGCCTGATGACAGCAGTACTGATCAAAGAATCATAATTGCCCAGAACAAAAAAACCTCCGCCAGGAGGTTTTTTTATGTCCGTCGACGACTCTTCAATCGTTAAGCCTAAGCTTGAGCCTTCTCCATAGCCTGGTGGTAGCGGCGGGTCGCCTTGATGGCCTTCTTCAATTGCTTGTTCTGCTTCTTTGCCAGTTTCTTCAGTTTTTTAAGCTGCTTGGCTTTCTTCTTTTCCACTTTACGGCTCGCAGTCACTGCTGGGTGCGAGGCAATAACCGGCGCTGGTGTATCCAGCTCAGAAGCCAAAACAGGAGCCGAGGAAGAAGCCCGCGATAAGGGGGACACATTGGTCAGCTCGGAAACCGCCGCTGTCTCAACCGCCACCGCTTCGACCGCCGCCAAACTCGGCTTGATCACATGAGCCATCTCTGTCGGACGCTTCAGGGCACTAGGCTTACACAGGTAGCCTTTTTCCGAGGCCACACGGGCACAGCTACTGCACATATAATTCGCCGTACTGACCATTCGGCTAATCGTGGAAAACTGGGCCGCAATCTCAACACGGCGATATTTACATAACGACTTTGCCATTCCCTCATCTCCGGCAGCCCGGCCACTATCAGGCCGGAGTAACTATTCTCATTACAATATACCGCCGCAAACCGCCAACGGCTACTTCATTGCTGCTTTCACATACACATCGAAGCGGTTTTTCTTGGTTTCAATGGCTGTCGCAGGCTTTTGCCCTGCCAAAAATTCGGCATAATCCGGCCGCTTGACAACTACCCGCTTGGTGGCCAGAGCCAGTGCCGGGGCCAGTAAACCATCAGCATCAAGGTCGGCTCCTACCAAGGTCTGGAACACCCGCATTTCCTTTTTCACCAACGCCGATTTCTTCTTGTGTGGGTACATCGGATCAAGATACACCACATCCGGGGCCACAAAATCCGGATCTGCAGCCAGAAGCTCCAGCGCGTTATGGCTCGAGGCATGCAGCAATGTCATCCGCTCGCTGATCCAGCCACCGATTTCGCTATCCGCTTTGGCGCGAGCCAAACCGTCGTCCAGCAACGCAGCCACTACCGGGTGGCGCTCGACCATCTGTACCTTGCAGCCGAGCGAGGCCAAGACAAACGCGTCGCGTCCCAGTCCGGCCGTGCCGTCAACCACGGTTGGTGTTACGCCCCCTTTGAGACCCACAGCCTTGGCAATCGCCTGACCCCGGCCACCACCGAATTTACGCCGGTGTGCCACGGCGCCACTAGCCAAGTCGACATATACCGCGCCCAACTTGGCCTCGTCAAGCTTGCGAAGCTCCAACCGCTCGGCTGTCAGTACCAATGCAAACACGCTGTCTGGGTCATGGGATAACCCCCAGCGTTCAGCCAGTAGATCAAGTTCATGTTGACGTTCAGGGGACTCAGAAATTAAGGCTAGTTGCACACACATACTCCGGTAAATACAGCACCTGCCAGCCAAGCACAGCAGGCATTAAGTCGCGGATTATAACACCTCTTCACGCTGGCTCAATTGAGCAACCAGTTTAGGCAGCGGCTGTGGACGGCCAAACAAATAGCCCTGAGCATAATCCACTCCCAATTCTCCAAGCTTGGCAAGGATCGTCTCGTTCTCGACAAATTCAGCCACCGTCTGCTTGCCCATCTTCTTGGCCAGCTCATTAATCGCCTTCACCATGGCAAAATCGACTTCGTCGTCAGCGATATCACGGACAAACATACCGTCGATCTTGATAATATCGACCGGCATTTTTTTCAGATAGCCGAACGACGATAGTCCCGAGCCAAAATCATCTAGCGAGATCCTGCACCCCAGCTCCTTGAGCAAGGTAAACGAACGAATCGCCTCGCTCATATTGCCAATTGCCGCCGTTTCGGTAATTTCCAAGCACAGCTTCTGCGCCGGCAGGGAAGATTGGCGTATCTTGTCCTGCAGGAAATGGACAAAATCACGATCACCGATAGACTGCCCCGAAAGGTTAATCGCACACATATCCAATGCCGCGACCGCGCTCGGGTTTAACTCCAGCCAATCAATTGCCGCATTTACCACATATCGATCAATGCGATGGGCAAGGTTGTAACGCTCGGCGGCCGGCATAAATAATCCCGGGGATATCATCTCACCGTCATCATTACGGATCCTAACAAGGATTTCATAGTGATGCCCCTTACTGTTAGAGCTCAGTGGCGAGATTTGCTGGGCATAGAGATCCAAACGCCGTTCGGACAACGCTCGGCGGATCAGGTTGACACACTCCATTTCCAGCTCACGCCGACGCAACTCCTCGTCATCAGGGTGGTAGACATGCAGCCGGTTACGCCCTTCATCTTTGGCTGCATAACACGCCGTATCGGCCTGGGCATGGACCTGCTGTGTCGAGCCTGCGGTCTCATCTATCATCCGCAGGCCAATCGAGGCGCTGAAGCTAAAACGTGCGGTCTGCCAGTAGAACTCACTCTCTTCGAGCAGCTGCAAAATCTCACGACCAAAGGCTACCGCATCAACCAACTGACAATCGGTCAAGATCACCGCAAACTCATCACCACCAAGGCGAGATAATACCGCCTGCGACGGGGTGATATCCTTGAGCATCATCGCAACCTGCTTGAGGGCCTCATCACCGGCTTCGTGGCCGGCAGTATCATTGATGATTTTAAATTGGTCCAAATCAATATACAGCATAGCATGCTGGGCATGGTGTTCACGGGCCTCTGCCAGTGCCTGCTCCAACGATTGTTCAAAGTGGTTGCGGTTATACAGGTCGGTCAAATAATCATGGCAAGCCTGATAAGCCAGCTGCTCTTCTAGCTCACGGGTTGAGGTAATGTCTTCTCCCACCACCAGCAGTTGGCGGTTCTGCGCCTGGCGTATCGTTTCTCGGATCCATACCGTTCGGCCATCGGCACAGCAATAGCGTAGCTTACGCCGCCACACCCGCTGACCAGCACTATCCAATGCCGAACTAATGTAGCGTTGCGGTTCGGGCTCGCTGCCCTCATAGAAGACGGCGACCTTATGGCCAAGCAAATCTCGCTTGCTATAGCCCAATAGATCGGCGGCAAACTGGTTGACTGACTGGATACGGGACTGCCGGTCCACCGTCAGCAGCATCACCGGTTGCTGTTCATAGAGCAGGCGGTAGCTGGCCTCACGTTCACGCAGCTTTTCCTCCATCTGGTGACGGGCCGTCACATCGCGGGCTTCAAGCAACAGCTGGACTTCACCGCTCTCCCCGGCTGGCATCCGCTTGATCACAACATCCAGCATCCGACTGCCATCTTCATGGCTCTGGATATCGATTTCCAGCCGCACCGGCTGGCTGCATGCCTGGGTCACAGCTCGGCTTAACTTCAAAGCAGCCTCGGGACTCCAGCAAAACCAACGCCACAGCGGCCGGTCATACTTGACCACCGAGCGCCCGACCAGTTCATGCAAAGCCAAATTACCCGATACCAACATTCCCGCCTTATCGTAAATGCCGATAAACTGGAAGCTCTGATCAAAGACCCCTTCGAACAGTGCCCGGCTTTGCTGCAGCCGCTGCTCACCTTTGCGTAACCGGCGGATCACCATCACCAGCAAAGCGATAACCCCCCCCATCACACTAAGAGCAACGGTTAGCACGCGGATTTCGTTCTGGTAGCGGTGGAACCAGCTTTGCGGCTGATTGATAATCAGAGTTTCGTTGTTATCGATTTCCAACCCCCAGCGCGCCACCTCGGGGTAGTTAAAGATCTCCTTACCGGTGCTGCGAATAAACGTAGGGAAACGTGTCACTTTTCCATCCAGCAGCTTCACTAACATTTTGCCTATCTGGCGACCTTTGTCGTATCCGCTCAGCATCACCCCACCGACTACCCCATGGTTAAGCATATATTTATAGGAGGCATACACTGGCGCAGCGGCTCTGGCAGTGAGCTGTTCAAGAAACTCGTCGCTGTTTACATATTGGCCGTGGCTGTTCTGGAAATAGCTCAAAAAAAGAATCGCCGAGCGGGATGGCAGTGTTTCAGTTTCTGCCAGAACCGACTCAATGTTGCCGTCCTGGATCCTAATCACCTCTAGGTTAAGAAAGTTAACCGCCAGAAATTCAGTGACCCCTTTCCACAGCGCCCGACCAGTAACCGTATTGTCAGCAAGAACATACATAGTCCGCAAATCAGGCTGTACCGACAGTGCCAGATTAATATTGGCTGCGGCATCGGTTTGGTCAAGGATCCCGATAACATTCTTCAGTCTCTTGTGTTTATGGGGGTGGTAGTCATTGATGCCGGCCAAAATAACCGGTGTTTCGCCTACCTCATCCGATAACTGGTTGATCAACCACAGCGCATTGTCATCAGTGGCGACAATGGCCCTGTAGTTCTCCCGCTTCAGCTTGGTGCGGTAAATATCCAATAACTCATTGAGGTACGCCGGTGACTGATAGCGCTTACTGTCCATATAGTTAACATGAAGCGAAACCCCCTGCGTACTCGCGACCGACTCTAACCCAGCCTGGATACCATCCGTCCAGCGCATTCCCTTGTGGTAGGAATGGATCACCAAGGTGTCGTAGGCCGACGCCTTGAGCGGTAACCAGCTGAGAAGAAACAAAAGAACAATCAAGCGCATAAGGGTCAGGGGTCCTGTCTATCAATTGCAGGGCCAGAAACAGGCCAAACGATTATTTTTTAATATAATTTAGCGACATAGCGTGGCGACAGTATAAGATATGAACAAGCACGTATAAACCAAGGATTGCTTCCACCATGACCAGCCAGATTCGAATTGATGATCTCGACCGGGAAATTCTCAATACCCTGATGAACGATGCCCGTACTCCCTATGCCGAAATGGCCAAGCGATTCAACGTTAGCCCGGCGACTGTCCATGTCCGGGTCGAGAAAATGCGTGCAGCTGAAATCATCACCGGCACCGAAGTGATCATCAACCCCAAACTGCTCGGCTACGACGTGTGCTGTTTTATTGGTATTAACCTCAATGCAGCACGGGACTACCACTCGGCACTGACCAAGCTCAATGAGCTCGATGAGGTAGTCGAGGCCTATTACACCACCGGGGCGTATAACATATTCGTCAAGTTGATGTGCAAATCGATAGAGGAGTTGCAGTACGTGCTGATTGACAAGCTGCAGGCTATCGACGAAGTCCAGTCAACCGAGACCCTGATCTCGCTGCAAAATCCAATCAACCGCAACGTCCACCCCTAACTATCTGCCATTACTCAGCGCTAACAAAAAGGGCCTGCACAATAGTACAGGCCCTCGCTATCGCAGCAGGTAAGTAAAGACTTACCTGCGCTTCTCTCAGATTATTCGCTTAGGTTATCAAGCTCAGTCTGGCGGGCAGCGGCATCTTCTGCCAGCCACTCGGCAACTGATTTAGCAAAGTAGGTAAGGACACCGTCGGCACCCGCACGCTTGAAACACAGCAAGGATTCCATCACGGTCTCGCGCTCTTTGAGCCAACCGTTCTGGATAGCAGCCATGTGCATCGCGTACTCACCAGAAACCTGATAGGCAAAGGTCGGTACCTGCAGTTCAGTTTTCACCCGACGCACCACATCCAGATATGGCATACCCGGCTTGACCATCACCATGTCAGCGCCTTCGTTGACGTCCATGGCCACTTCATGCAGTGCTTCGTCGCTGTTGGCCGGATCCATTTGATAGGTTTTCTTGTCACCACCTTTCAGGTTACCTGACGAGCCGACCGCATCACGGAACGGGCCGTAGTAGTTAGACGCATACTTGGCAGAATAAGCCATGATTTGAGTATGAACATAACCGGCTTCTTCCAGCGCTTCGCGGATTGCACCGATACGGCCATCCATCATGTCCGACGGGGCGACAACGTCAGCCCCCGCTTCGGCATGAGACAAGGCCTGCTTGATCAGCACTTCGGTGGTGACATCATTGATCACATAGCCGTCTTCATCGATGATGCCGTCCTGACCGTGGATGGTGAACGGGTCGAGGGCAACATCGGTGATCACGCCCATCTGTGGCACATGCTCTTTAAGCAGACGGACTGCTCGCTGGACCAGACCTTCCGGGTTAAAAGCTTCCGCAGCGCAGGTTGACTTAAAGTCCTGAGATACCACCGGGAACAAGGCAATCGCAGGGACACCCAACGTAGCCAGGTACTCCGCCTCCTGAAGCATCAGGTCAATAGACAGACGCTCGATCCCCGGCATGGAATCGACAGTTTCACGACGGTTCTTACCCATCAGGATAAACATCGGGTAAATCAGGTCATTCACAGAAATCTGATTTTCGGCCATTAAACGGCGGCTAAAGTCATGCTTGCGCATGCGACGCATACGGCGTGCCGGAAACGCGCCCTGGATAGATACAGACACTGCATACTCCTTTTTGGGTTAAATCGCTTTACTTGGATCATACCACCCTCACTTGGTGGCTGTTGATCCGATATTGAAAAATGCCTGAGTGGTAACATACGCATTGGCCATCACCTGCTCAGCTTGCTGACCGCGACACTCAGCAATCACTGTCGCGATGTGGGGCAGGAACTTAGGTTCATTGCGGCTCGATTTCGGCTTGGGCCGGTAATCCCGCGGCAGCAGGTAAGGGCAATCAGTCTCCACCATCAAACGGTTATCTGGGATATCACTGACAATCTCACGCAACTCGGTGCCGCGGCGCTCATCACAAACCCAACCGGTGATCCCGATGTGTAAGTCCAGCGCCAAGCAGTCCCGAAGATCCTCTCGGGTACCGGTGAAACAATGCAATACTGCTGCCGGTAACTTATCGCGCCACGGCTTAAGAATCGCCATAAAGCGCTCATGGGCATCACGGCAGTGCATGAAAACCGGCATATTCAGCTCAGCGGCCAATGCCAACTGGGCCTCGAATACGGCTTCCTGCTGCGGTCTTGGAGAGAAATCCCGGTTGAAGTCGAGTCCACATTCACCGATGGCCACCACTTCAGGGTGAGCAGCTAGTTCGCGGATCTCGGTCAGCGCCAAGTCTTGGACACTTTTGGCATCATGGGGATGCACACCGGCAGTGCTATAGGTATAGCCCGGCCACTGGCGGGCCATTGCCACCGCCTGTCGGCTTTCTTCGATACTGGTACCAGTAAGAACAAGGCCGTGGACACCCGCTGTTTGGGCGCGCTCCACGACCTCGTGGCGGTCTTTATCAAACCGGCTGTTAGTCAGGTTGACCCCGATATCAATCATCGTTGTTCCCACTTTATTTTCTAAGCAATGGGAACAACTTAATGAATATCGCTACGTTTTGCTATTACCCTTTGTAAATTTTCGGGTTAAAGACATCACGTAACCAGTCACCCAACAGGTTGATCACCAGTACCAAGGTGATCAAAACCAACCCAGGGAAGGCCGTGATCCACCAGGAGCCTGAGAAGATATAATTGAAGCCAATACTGATCAGCGAGCCCAACGACGGTTGGTCGACCGGTAAGCCAAGGCCGAGGAAGGAAAGAGCGGCCTCTGACATGATGGCATTGGCAACCTGTACGGTTGAGATAACCAAAATCGGTGATAAGCAATTAGGCAGAATATGGCGGAACATGATCCGTGGCGACTTAAAGCCCATCACTTTTGCTGCCTCAACGTATTCTTTCTTCTTCTCGGCCAGTACCGAAGCACGCACTGTCCTTGCATACTGTGGCCATTCGGCAATACCGATAATCACCACCAGCATCACCACCGCATACTGGGCAAATAGCTCAGCCCCCAGCGCTGTGCGGAAGATTGCCGAGACGATAATAGCGACCATCATGGTCGAGAACGACAGCTGGACATCGGCAAATCGCATCAGGAAGCTATCAACCCGGCCACCGAAGTAACCGGCACTCAAACCGATCACCACCCCGAGTACCAGTTGCAGGCCAACAGCCAACAAGCCAATAGTCAGCGACAGGCGGGAACCATAGAGGATGGTAGAGAAAATATCTCGTCCCTGATCGTCGGTGCCTAGCAAGAACCGGCTGTCACCTTCTTCCATCCAGGAAGGAGGCAGCTCTGAGTCCATAATATCAATGGACGATAAATCATAAGGGTTGGTCGGGGCAATGACCGGTGCCATCAATGCCGACACAGCAAAGACCATAAACACCGCAAAGCTGAACATCGCCACTTTGTCCTTGCGGAAATAATAAAGAAAATCTGACTGCTTGAAACGCTCCCATCGGCTTGGGGCAGCGGCGGTTGTACTACTCATAACTTACTCTCCCTTGCCAGTCAGGTTCACAGTCGGGTTTACCAGGCCATACAGCAGGTCAACAATGGTATTGGTGACGACAAAAATAAGGCCAACGAAAATCACATAGGCGGTGATTAACGGGGTATCGACCCGGTTAATCGCTTCAAGGAATAGAAGCCCTGTCCCTGGCCATTGGAAGACTGTTTCCGTCAAGATGGTGTAGGCGACCATGGTCCCGATTTGTACCCCGCCCACGGTCAGCACCGGCAGCATGGTATTTTTCAGCGCATGCTGGTAATAAATTTTGTTCATCGCCAAGCCCTTGGCCTTGGCAAACTTGATGTATTCTGAGCTCAAGACCTCCAGCATTTCAGATCGCACCAAGCGGATAAACAACGGCAGCATAATCGATGCCAGTGCGACACACGGCAACACCAAGTGGCGCAGGCCATCAAGGCTAAAGTATCCCGACTCCCAGCCGAGGGCGTTGACCGTCTCACCCCGCCCATAGGACGGTAACCAGCCGAGCTCTATCGAAAACACATACATCAACATGATTGCGGTCAGAAAGACCGGTATCGAAATCCCGATACTACTGAAAGCCATTACGGCCTTGGTAAAGAAGCTGTTGGGGTGGATTGCCGAATAGACCCCAAGCGGTATCGACACCACTATAATGATCAGGGTTGCCCCAAATACCAGCTCCAGGGTTGCCACCAGCTTATCGAGGATCACCTCTGCCGCTGGTCGCTTGAAGAAATAGGAAGTGCCCAAGTCACCTTGCAGTGCATCGCCGACAAAACGGCTGTACTTAGTAATAAACGGATCGTTGAGACCCAACTCGTCGCGAAGTTGTTGACGTTCAGCTTCTGATACAGACTGTCCCACCAGCTCACGCAGTGGGTCGCCAAGGTTATCCTGAATGGCAAATGCCACCAGACTGATCACAAACATCACTATCAGTGCCTGATACAGGCGCTTGACCAGAAACGTAAACATTCCCTGCCCCTTTTTTCATCCATAAAAATCAACACCGGCTCTAACGCCGGTGTTGGTAAGCCTACTGATCACCCAGCAGGCCGTTGCAGTTACTCTTCAACGACCAGATCACCGAAGTACGGGAAGTTCATCGCGTTGACGATAGGCTTGATATTCAGCTTGCTGCTTGCGCCCCAGGCCAGATTCTGCCAGTGCAGAGGAACAAAGGCTGCATCATCGTAAAGGGTCGCTTCAACTTGCTGTAGCATTTGAGCACGCTTGGCCGGATCAGTTTCGATGTTCGATGCATCTACCAACTTATCGACTTCTGCATTCGAGTAATAACCACAGTTGTACTGACCCTTACCCGTATCCTCATTGCGAGTCATGGTCAAGAACTCAGAGAAGTTCGCCGAATCTTCAGTATCTGAATGCCAGCCAATCATCATCATATCTGCCGCACAGACATCGAACTCAGGCCAGTACTGCGCTTTCGGCAAAGTCTTAAGGTCGACCTTAATACCGATCTTCGACAGCATTGCAGCAGCAGCCTGTGCCACCTTAGCATCGTTCACATAGCGGTTATTCGGCGCCATCATGGTCAGACGGAAGCCATCTTCATAGCCCGCTTCTTTCATCAATTCCTTGGCTTTCTTCACATCGAAACGCGGTACTAGCTTTTCATCGTAGCCAGCATAACCTTCAGGGCCCTGCTGACCAGCCGTCGTTGCGAAGCCTCGCATGATTCGCTTAACAATGCCGTCATTGTTAATTGCATGAACAATCGCCTGACGCACACGTACATCTTTCAGGGCTTCATTCGAGTTCTGATTCATCTGAAAAGTAATCAGTCGAGTACCTGAAAGGGTCACCAAATCCACATCTTTCGCACCTTCGACGCGTTTGTGGTCGTTCGGTGCAACCGGTGCAATCATATCCACGCCACCTGAAAGCAACGCAGCAACACGGGTTGCGTCTTCTTTAATCGGTACCAGCGTTAGCTTATCGACGTTACCTTTTGATTCCTTGTCCCAGTAATCAGCAAAACGAACGAAATCAACCTTCACACCCTGCTCACGCGCTGACACGATGAAAGGGCCGGTTCCCGACACATTGGTCGACGCAAAAGAGCTACCGTGCTTAACCAACTCAGCTTTATCTTTACCGCCTTCGGTTTGGCCAGTGTAAAACTTGCTGTCCATTGGGAAAATGTAGGTTGCTGTCTGCAGTACCAACGGGTATGAACCTTTAGAAATCAGCTCAACCGTATAGTCATCGACTTTCTTCAACTCGGTGTACGGTTCGAAGATAGCCTTGAAATCGGGTGAGGACTTCAAACGATTGAAAGTCCATACCACATCATCAGCCGTCATCTCGTTGCCAGAGTGGAACTTTACGCCTTTACGCAAGCTAAATTGGAACGTCTTGTCATCAACACGCTTCCAGCTCTCGGCCAAGCGAGGTTCAAAGTCAAAGTCTTGGGTATAACGTACCAATGGGTCAAAGACCATATGAGACATCTGCAGCGTACCGCCAGATAACTGCTCATGTGGATCAAGCGATACCGGGTCAGCATCATAGGCGACTTTGATATCGGCAGCGGCGGCACTAAAGCTCAGGCCGGCAGCCATTAGGGCAACGGCCAACTTGGTCTTGATGGTTTTCATTGCATAGCTCCTTTATGCGGGGAGGTAACTCCCTTGTTGTGTTTGCTTTTGTTGTGTCCAGTGCCGCTGCAAGCAGCGGCATCAAATGGTTACGCTAACTTCAGCCCTTCATGGCTCATGCCCTTGAACTCGGGCATCAACGAGATAAGCTGACGACTGTACTCATGCTGCGGCGCAGTGAACAACTGCTCAGTCGGGGCGACTTCAAGCAAGGTGCCCTTCTGCATCACACCGATGCGATCACACATCTGGCGGATCACCGGGAGATCATGGCTGATAAACAGCATGGTCAAGTTCAGTTCGTCCTGGAGGTCTTTGAGTAGGTTAAGGATCTGCGCCTGAACCGAGACATCTAATGCCGACGTCGGTTCGTCACAAATCAATAGGCGGGGACGGGTAGCCAATGCCCTAGCAATCGAAATCCTCTGGCGCTGACCACCAGAAAACTCGTGCGGGTACTTCATACCAGACGCACTACCCAACCCTACGTGGTCGAGCAGATCATTGACGATTTGACGCGTCTGGCTTTCACTCTCGGTCAGTTTGTGGAAACGAATAGGTTCGGCGATGATATCGGCAACCTTCATCCTCGGATTCATCGAGGTATAGGGATTCTGGAACACCATCTGCATCTGGCGACGCAGCGGACGGCGTTCAGCCTCACTTTTCAGAGCGGTCAAATCAACCCCTTCAAAGGTAATTTTACCGGAGTTAGGCGGATACAACCCCGTGATTGCTCGGGCTATCGTCGACTTACCGGATCCCGATTCACCCACCAAGCCGAACGTCTCACCCTCAAAGATTTCAAAACTGACATCGTTATTCGCCTGTACGTATTCACGACGACTTTCGAAGAATGAATCCTTGGTAACAAAGCGCAGGTTAACATTCTCAACCTGCAGCAAGGCGCCGGTATAACTACGTTGATCTTCACTCTGTCCCAGCCAATGGTTTTTCACATCAAGCTGGCTCATATCCTGAGCTTCTTCGATATAGCTCACCTGCGGGAAACGCTTGAGCTTGATATCCGAACGCGGTACAGCCGAAATCAGGCTTTGGGTATACGGATGATTCGGGCGGCACAACACCTGCTCCGTTTTACCGATTTCCACCAAGTCACCGCGATACATCACTGCGACCCTATCGGTTACATTGGAAACAACGCCCATATCATGGGTTACCAACATACAGCCGACGTTTTTCTTTCTACATAATTCACGAATCAGGTTGAGGATCTGGTCCTGAATCGACACATCCAACGCCGTCGTTGGCTCATCGGCGATGATTAAGTCGGGCTCGCCAGCCAAAGCAATCGCAATCACTACTCGCTGACGCATACCGCCCGAGAACTGATGCGGATACTGCTTGATACGTAACTCTGGCTGTGGGATCCCAACTTGCTCCATCAAGTTGATGGCCCGCTTGACGGCTTCGCTCTGGCTCACCTTCAAATTGGTCACAATCGTCTCGGTCAGCTGCTGCTCAACCGTAAACAGTGGATTAAGCGAGGTCATCGGGTCCTGAAAGATAAAACCGATCTTCGAGCCACGCACCGAGCGCATCTGCTCCGGTTTCAACCCCGAGATAATCTCACCATCGAGGTAAACATCTCCACTCGCAACTCGTCCTGGCGGGCTAAGCAAATCGATGACTGCATTGCCCACGGTCGACTTACCGGCGCCGGACTCACCGACCACACCCACAATCTCCCCTCGTTCAATTGAAAACGAGAGCGACTTCACTGCCGCATGAACCCCATGTCGTGATGGGTATTCGATACGCAGGTTTTTCACTTCCAATAAAGCCATTACCAGACCCCAACTGCTTGGCAGTGTTCTGCCCTGTCTGAAAAATTGAATCCCTTCTTTCAGCATAATTTGCTGAATTTATGTTCAGGACATAATCTGTCAAATATTTCACAAAAAATCAACAACGCACAAGTAAAAACCAGCAAAACGAATAAAAAAAGAATAAATAATCACATAAAATGAAAGAAGAATAAGAAAACAGGAGCAAAAACAGATATAACCCCTGCGCATAACACTGACATCTAGCAGTGAAAGCCACTGCAATTACAGTTATATGATATAGCTAACACTTTTTAGTTTTGCATAAATATACAAACACCCCAACAGGGCAGTTAACAAAACCGAAACATATGCCGGCTTATTACTGAATTTATGAATCTATATATGGAATAAACCTTACAAGGCAGGAGGGTAAGCTGTAACAAAACATTATTAGCAGAAGATCACACTATTGCAGAAGACGGAAAGGTCGAAGGTAAGCCGTAAACGAAAAAAGCCCCGTCATTTCTGACGAGGCTTTCTAAAAATGGGGTGGCTAACGGGATTTGAACCCGCGACAACCGGAATCACAATCCGGGACTCTACCAACTGAGCTATAGCCACCACTGTAAGTGGTCGGTGAAGAGGGATTCGAACCCCCGACCCTCTGGTCCCAAACCAGATGCGCTACCAAGCTGCGCTATTCAC
>NZ_JBNNXU010000022.1:0-96567 GCF_052873915.1 Photobacterium sp. DNB22_13_2 | reverse complement strand
TCCCCCTGCAAGACTTGAACTTGCGACATACGGATTAACAGTCCGCCGTTCTACCAACTGAACTAAGGGGGAATTATATATCGTTGCTTGCACCATGTTCTTCAAAAGAGAAGAGATGGTGCCTCGAGGCGGAATCGAACCACCGACACGAGGATTTTCAATCCTCTGCTCTACCGACTGAGCTATCGAGGCAACGGAGCGCTATTAAACGGTTTTTCGTTCTTTTCGTCAACTATTTTTTTAGAAAATTTTCATTGTCGCGCTCGGTTGCCTGCTTTTCGTCCGGAAACGCCGATTATGGCTATTTCCTTGTCATAGCATCAGATTTTTCCTTGGTTAAATTCTTTTTGGAATGCGGTGACTTTTTCCAAATACCTTCTGGCCTCGGCATTGCGGTGCTTGTTGGTCAGTGCCCAGTAGACTTGATTTGGTTGCAAACTGTTCAAATCGTTCATCGCCCGTTTGCGGTCACTGCCGTGGAAAGTATTGAGCACCCCTCCGGTACCGCCGTTGTAAGCTGAGATCATACTGTAATGGAGCGACAGCGGATCACGGACGTCTTTCAAATACCGGGTACGCAAGATGTAGAAGTAGGCAGTACCGGTATCAATATTTCTTGCAGGATCAAACAGGTACTCAGGTGTCGGTATGCCTGGCTTGTTTTTCACTAGCTTGAAGACATCGGCCCCGGCGGTTTTTGGTACCACCTGCATCAGGCCGTAGGCATTGGCGTGGCTGACCGCATAGGGGTTGAAGCTGCTTTCGGTTTTGATAATGGCATAGATCAGATCTTCGGCAATGCCGTAACGGCGGGAAGCATCACGAACAATACTGGCATACTTGTAACCACGCTGGTTGGCGTGATCGGCCACCATCGGGATTTCAACATAATAGACTTGGTGGAAGCGCTCCGAGCGCTTTTTCATTTTACCGTCGATCAAATAATCGGCGAAACGGTTGGCACGCCATGACCATTCGATGGGCTTACCTTCATTGTCGAGCACTTGACCATAGAGGAACGGCTTGCCGCTCAACTCGATAGCTGAATCGGAATACAGATCGACGCCGCCCGGATTGTCTGGTGTCAGCAAAGTGGTGGTAATGGCTTCCTTGAGGTGCTTGGTCGGTTCGGTTTTTGCGACGGTTTCGACGATAACCATGCCGCGTTCAAAATCAACATGAGCGCGGCTACGGTAACCATCAGTGTACTTAACGTATTGACGCTTGCTGGCGACCAGTGAGTCGTTATCTCCCCAATAGCGTTTTACCTGACCGTTGAAGGAGTTCATTAGCCGATCGAGCGCGGCAGTATCTTGAGTGAACTGACCTGGCAGCGGGGCGAGGTTGTTGGCAAAACGGTTGGTAGTGGAGTAGTCGACATCGTAGAGTTTTTCAATAAACTCTCGGCTACAGCCGCTCAGTAGGAGCAGGGACAAAAACAGCGCGCGTAATCTCATAGTTCCCGGAATAAGAAAAAGGCACCTTACAAAAGATGCCTGAATTAATGACTTATATGTTTCCCTAGAGCTAAACGACCAAGCATGGGGGAAGCATTA
The DNA here is from genome assembly GCF_052873915.1 of Photobacterium sp. DNB22_13_2. Classification (NCBI taxonomy): domain Bacteria; kingdom Pseudomonadati; phylum Pseudomonadota; class Gammaproteobacteria; order Vibrionales; family Vibrionaceae; genus Photobacterium; species Photobacterium sp. DNB22_13_2. Next base: position 95,011 of record NZ_JBNNXU010000022.1, on the reverse strand, counting down.
GCGGTATTATTCGCTCGGCGGCGTGTAGCCGTCGATAATGACATCTTGGCCTTCAAACAAGAAGTTCACCATTTCGGTTTCCAGCAGCTTGCGGTGCTCCGGATCCATCATGTTCAATTTTTTCTCGTTGATCAGCATAGTCTGCTTGCCTTGCCACTCGGCCCACGCTTCCTTCGAGATGTTGTCGAAAATACGCTTGCCCAGTTCACCCGGATAAAGTTGGAAATCAAGGCCTTCCGCGTCTTTTTTCAGGCGGGCACAAAATACTGTACGGCTCATCGGGGAGCTCCTTCGTTATAACGTTGATTCGTTTACTTGGGTATATTTATACCATGCTTAATATGCTCACGTAACTTTAAGGTGCATGTTACTTGAAGTCACTTGCTATAAAAACTCTATCTATTTAGCTCGTAGCGCAGGCTCTCGAGGATCTGCTGTACCGGTGCCGCCAGCCCTATCTCTGCGGGTTGGTTGAGGTTATACCATTGGCCATTACCGGCTTCGCTGATGCTGTTGGGTTGCGCGGAAAGGCTTAATTTTATCGGCACGATATCTAAATGATAGTGACTAAATGTATGGCGGAATGCGTTCAGCTGCTCTTGATCGCTGATGATCTCTAATTGACCTATTCGCTGCTCGATCACCGGCGTTAGGTCGGCGTGATCCTGTTGCGGGAAGCACCACAGGCCGCCCCAGATCCCTGCGGGTGGGCGCTTTTCCAGCCAGACATATTCGCCATACTGGAAAATGGCAAACCAGGCTTGCTTTTCCGGTAGGATTTTTTTGGGTTTCTTGCCCGGAAAATCGGTTTGTCTACTCTGTGCTTTGGCCTCACAGCGCTCGGCGACGGGGCACAATTCGCATTTAGGCTTGCTGCGGGTACAGATCATCGCCCCCATATCCATCATGGCTTGGTTATAGCGTTCCACACCTTGGTCTGGAGTATTGGCCTCGGCGATTTCCCATAGCTGGTTTTCTACCGGCTTTTTCCCTGGCCACCCTTCAACGGCATAGCATCGGGCTAGCGTGCGTTTTACGTTGCCATCCAAGATAGGGTGATGTTGTTTGAGAGATAGTGACAGCACAGCCCCAGCGGTTGAGCGGCCTATCCCTGGTAGGGCAATCACTTGTTCGATATCGGTTGGGAAAACGCCGTTATGGTGGTCAACGATGTGTTTGGCTGCTTTGTGCAGGTTTCTCGCCCGGGCGTAGTAGCCTAGGCCTGTCCACAGGTGCAACACTTCGTCTTGTTCGGCGGCTGCAAGAGCGGTGACCGTAGGGAAGCGTTCGATGAAACGCTCAAAGTACGGGATCACCGTGGCGACTTGGGTTTGCTGTAGCATGATTTCCGACAGCCAGACCTTGTAGGGGGTCTTTTGCTGTTGCCATGGCAGGGTTTTCCGGCCAAATTTGTCATACCACGCTAAAATGGCATCAGAGAAGGTATTGGTCACAGTTTCAAGCTCACATTACTGACAGCCGTCTTCGTCTGTCTTATTTTTGGCCCTGATTGCACCACAAAGTCCGGGTCGTCGCAATCGATAGACTTGCACTTGCGCTGTAACTTTGGATAATGCCGTTCCGTTTCTTTTTTGTTTGGATAGTAAGCATGAGCGAAGTTTCAAAAAAGTCAGGTGAAGTTACCCTGAACGAATTTACCGAAGACGGCAAACTGGTACGTAAGGTACGTAGCTTTGTTCGTCGCGAAGGTCGCTTGACCAAGGGCCAAGAAGCGGCCATGGACAATAACTGGGCGGCTATGGGTATCGACTTCGCTCAGCAGATGCTGGACTGGAAAGAAGTATTTAATAACGATAACCCAGTTACACTGGAAATCGGCTTTGGTATGGGTGCCTCTCTGGTTGAGATGGCCAAGAATTCCCCAGAGAAAAACTTCATCGGTATTGAAGTTCACAGCCCAGGTGTAGGTGCTTGCTTGATGGGCGCAGAAGAAGCGGGTCTGACTAACTTACGTGTAATGTGTCACGACGGCGTAGAAGTGTTCGAGCACATGATTGCAGATGGTAGCCTTGATTGCGTGCAGCTGTTCTTCCCTGACCCATGGCATAAGGCGCGTCATCACAAACGTCGTATCGTTCAGCCTGAGTTCGCAGAAATGTTGCGTAAAAAGTTGAAAATCGGTGGTATCTTCCACATGGCGACAGACTGGGAAAACTACGCTGAGCATATGGTTGAAGTGATGGACGCTGCGCCGGGTTACCGTAATACGGCAACAGACGGTGCTTACATCCCGCGTCCTGAAGATCGTCCGCTGACAAAATTTGAAGCTCGTGGCCACCGATTGGGTCACGGCGTATGGGACATGAAATACGCGCGCACTGAGTAAGTCTCAAGCGCATTTGGGCAAGGTATTGCCAAGCACCGCAGGGTGCATCAGTTGTTCGAAAAAAGCCAACCTCGTGTTGGCTTTTTTATCCTTGGAGAAAAGTAATGAAACCAACAGAGCAGTTGCTAAACGAGATTTTAGATGAAGTCAGACCGCTGATCGGAAAAGGAAAAGTGGCTGATTATATCCCGGCATTGGCGGAAGTTCCGGCCAGTAAATTGGGGATTGCTGTGTGTTATAACGACGGTGAAGTTATTCAGGCTGGTGATAGCAAGGAAGACTTCTCGATCCAGTCGATCTCCAAGGCGCTGAGCCTGACACTGGCGATGACCTTGTACCAGCCGGAGGAAATCTGGCAGCGGGTCGGCAAGGAGCCATCAGGCCATGCATTCAACTCGATGATCCAGCTCGAACTGGAAAACGGCATACCACGTAACCCGTTTATCAATGCCGGGGCACTGGTAGTCTCTGATCTGCTGCACAGCCGTTTGTCGGCCCCTCAATACCGGATGCTGGAGTTGGTACGCGGCCTGGCCCAAAACCCGCATATTTGCTACGACAAGGTCGTGGCCGCTTCGGAGATGCAGCACAGTGATCGTAATGCCTCGATAGCTTATCTGATGCGTTCATTTGGTAACTTTGAGAATGAGGTGATGCCGGTGCTGACTAATTACTTCAGCTATTGTGCCCTGAAAATGAGCTGCGTTGATTTAGCCAAAACTTTCAGTTACTTGGCAAATAAAGGGCTTCCTTTGGGCGCAAAAAAAACAATTATCACCCAAACTCAGTGTAAGCAAATGAATGCACTGCTGGCGACCTGCGGGTTGTACGACGGTGCCGGAGAATTTGCATATCGGGTAGGTATGCCGGGCAAATCAGGAGTCGGTGGCGGGATCATTGCTATCGTTCCCGGTGAAATGGCCATCGCGGTATGGTCGCCAGAGCTGGATCCTTCGGGTAACTCTCTGGCCGGTACAGCTGCCCTCGAATTGCTGGCTGAGCGGATCGGCCGTTCAATTTTTTAACGGGGTCGTTTAGGGCTGCAGATCCTAACCTACTCCGATTACGGGGAAAGGCTTATGCTGTTGCGTGTTTGTGGGTACAAGTTAGCGGTTGTCGGGTTTGCCTTATCATTGGGCGTTCAAGCCAATGAAGCGCCTGTGTGTCAGTTGGAGTGGCACAACAGCCTGAGTATGCAAGACGGGGCGCTCAATCTCGAATTTGAAGGGGAAAACTTTCAGATAAAACCCAGTGGTCAACTTTACTTCGGGGTCCACAAGGTCAAGCTCAGTGATGATCAGTCGATGTTGCTCGCTGACTATCACCGCCTTATGCTGGATGACTTGCCTTATACTTTGTCCCATTCACAGTTGATCGATCAAAAGCTGTGCGATCAGGTGGCAATGCGCCAAGCGAAGGAAAGCGAAATTCAATCTCAAATTCCTGCCCTTAAACGTTGGCAGAGCGTCACTCTAAATTGATGCCTTTCACCCTTCTTCCAAAGTCGTCGAACAAAAGAGCATAAACGCGTGTAGCTCCGGCCTAGAATACCAGCTAGAGCTACTCGCGGTATTTTTACGTTCTTTTGTACTATCTGCACTGAGCCTTAATCTTGCTCGTCTTCGTCTACAAACGCCGCCAGCAGATCGTTGAGGAACAGTTTACCGTGCTCAGTGATCTGCCACTGCTCGCCTTTGTCTTCCAGGTAGCTTTGCTTAAGTGCCCAGTTGATCGGCTCCTCAATGCTTGATAACGGCAAGCCGGTACGATCGACATAATCTTGTTTCGGGCAGGCTTCTAGCAGGCGGAAGCGGTTCATAAAGAACTCGAACGGACGCTCACTGGCAGCAACCTGGTTTTCCTGATCAAGATATGGCTTGGTCGGGTTGAGGTAGCCTCGAGGGTGTTTGACCTTCACTGTACGGGTGATAGTGCCGTCGGCAAAGCTCAGCTTGCCATGGGCACCGCAACCGATCCCCAGATAGTCGCCGAAGCGCCAGTAGTTGAGGTTATGGCGGCACTGGCGGCCTGCTTTGCTGTAGCCCGAGATTTCGTACTGGACATAGCCAGCATCAGCCAGCAGCTGGTGGCCTTGCTCGAAGATATCCCATAAATCATCGTCATCTGGCAGTACCGGCGGCTTGGAGTAGAATAGGGTATTAGGCTCGATAGTCAGCTGATACCAAGACAAGTGCGGTGGCTGCAAGGCTATCGCCTGTTTCAGATCTGACAGGGCATCATCGATGCTTTGATCCGGCAGGCCGTGCATCAGGTCAATATTGAAGCTGTCGAGTCCGGCCTCTTTGGCCAGTCCTGCGGCAGTAATGGCTTCTTTGCTACCGTGGATCCGGCCTAGGCGTTTGAGTTTTTCATCCTGGAAACTCTGGATGCCAATTGAGATACGGTTGACTCCCACGGCACGGTAGGCGTTGAAGCGTCCGGCCTCGACGGTGCCCGGATTGGCTTCCATGGTAATTTCGATATCCTTGCTAAACGGGATCCGTTGTTTGACGGCCTCAAGCAAGCGGCCGATTTCCGGTGCGGAGATCAGGCTTGGGGTACCACCACCGATGAAAATGGAATGCAGCTCCCGGGCTTGGCGATTGAGACCATATTTGGCCAAGTCGGTATCGAGATCCTCGATAAGGGCATCGATGTAATCAAGCTCAGGAATATCGGCTTTCAGCGCATGGGAGTTGAAGTCGCAATAAGGGCACTTCTGGACACACCATGGGATATGGATATACAGGCTCAGTGGTGGTGGTACTAGCATGGTTTATGCTTCCTTCAGGGCAGCAAATAGCTTGGTGAGGGCTTTGCCGCGGTGTGATAGTTGTTTCTTGCGAGCGGGTTCAAGCTCTGCTGAAGAGCAGTGGTCTTCAGGTACCCAGAAAATGGGATCATAGCCAAAGCCATTCTCACCATGGGCTTCGGTCAGGATTTGGCCTTCCCAGCTGCCGTGGCAGACGAGTGGGGTGGGATCATTCTCGTGACGCATCATGACCAGTACGCAATGGAAACGGGCGGTACGCTGCTCTGGCGCAACCCCTTCCATTTTTGTTAGCAGCTTTTGCAGGTTTTCTTCGTCAGAGGCATCAGCACCGGCAAAGCGGGCAGAATAGATCCCCGGCGCTCCCTTGAGGTAGTCGACTTCAAGGCCTGAGTCATCGGCAATCGCTGGCAAACCGGTTTCCTTGGCTGCATGGCGAGCTTTGATGATAGCGTTTTCGATAAAGGTGGTACCTGTCTCGGCCACAGAAGAGACGTTGTAATCGCTTTGGGCAACCACGTCGAAGCCGAAATCTGCCAACAGGCTAGCCATTTCTTTCACTTTGCCCTGATTACCAGTAGCTAGTACTAATTTGCTCATCACAGTTCCTCACAATAAAGAGGGCGCTATCTTATCTCACTACCCGGAAATTAAAAGGGGAGCGCTAGGCTCCCCGTGTAGATGCCGGTACTGGAGTTGGGTCAGTCGACATAAAAAGTCTGGTCAAACTTGATGTTGCCTCGGGTGCCGTTGTGGGACATGTCGATGGAGAAATTGAAACGCTCTTCATTGGCGTGTTTGATTTCGGCAATGTAATAAATCGCCTCGCCTTCTCTGATCTCCCGGAAAGATAGGTTCTTTACGCTGCCGAGTAAGTTTTTAGCCTGACCATTAAGTACCGCAGTTACTGCTGGTTTCCCCGGCTTGCCTGTATCAAGCACAGTGACATTGATCACCGCGGAATAGCGGCTGCGCTGGATTTTGTAAGTACTGGCAACGTCTGGGGTGAGAAACGTTGATGGGAAACTGGAGTAGTGGACCTCCAAACTACCGACTTGTTCGAATTGCTCGGCATGGGCCGGGAGGCTAGCACCCAGGCTGGTAAGTAACAGGGCAAATAGGCTGAAAAGACGAGTCATTTTATTATCCTTCTATACGCACTGGGTCGGGGATTATCCCTGCACCGATAGTGGGTATTGCTTAATTCCATTATAGTCGGGTGTAACAGTCTGATGAAAAACAGCCCGGCGTCTTGGGGGACGCCGGGCTGGGAGTGGTTACCGATTACAGCAGAGCTTTGATGGGCTCGGGGATAACCTTGGGGACCGTGATACGCACTTGCTTGTGACGTCCTAGCTCCCCTTTTTCTATGTCAATTTGCCCCTTGGCGACCTTGAACTGCTTGGACAGGTACTTAGTCAGATGGGCATTGGCCTTGCCATCAACTGGCGGGGCGGTGATCGCCACTTTGATTTCATCACCATGTAGGCCAACCATTTGGTCACGGCTGGCCTTTGGCTGAATATAGAGCCTTAAGATCAGATCGTCACCATCAAGGTAAACGGCCTGTTGGCTCATAGCTGGAACCAGATCGGACCGACAACGTCACCGATCAGGAAGTTGGCAAACTGCAGACCAAGGAACAGAACCAATACACTCAGGTCTAGGCCACCCATTGCTGGGATAATACGGCGGATAGGGGCTGTCAATGGCTCGGTAAGTTGGTGCATTACATATTCAACAGGGCTGCGACCCTGGCTGACCCAGCTTAGGATAGCGCGTAGCAGCAGTACCCAGAACAGCAGGCCACCAGCGGCTTTCACTAATGATAGGGCGCCAATCCAGAAGTACTCAGGGGTAAAGATAAAGCCACCGCCCAGCACCAACTGTAGGAGGATGAACTTACCCATACTCAGGATGTAGGCAAACAGCAGGGTGGCGACATCCAGTGAGCCAATTGACGGAATAATGCGGCGCAGCGGACCGACGACCGGCTGGGTTGCCTTGATGATAAACTGCGAAAACGGATTGTAAAAATCGGCACGCGCCCACTGGAGCCAGATGCGCAGCAGCACGACCATAATGTAGAGATCAAATAGGGTACTGACAAGAAAACCAATTGAGTTCATATACTAACCTTAAAATAATTTTTCCATTTCTTCAGCGCGGGAAACGGCAGCACGCATTGCTTTTGCTACGGTATCACTAAGTTGGCACTCGTTGAAAGTGCGGATTGCCTCGGCGGTTGTGCCACCTTTCGAGGTCACCTGAGCACGTAAGGTCGCTAGGTCGGTATCCGGGTTAGCGACGACCATTTCTGCCGCGCCAAGCGCCGACTGCTGTACCAACATACGGGCTTGCTCAGGGGTGAAACCTTGCTTGATGGCTTCGTCCTGCATCGCTTCCATAAACAGGAAGAAGTAAGCTGGAGCACTGCCGGCAGCGGCAATAATACCGTTAATTCCCGACTCTTGCTCTACCCAGCATACTTCGCCGACAGCCTGCATTAAGTGTTCGGCAAATTGACGGTCATTGGGGTTGAGACTGCTAGAGGCGAAGAGGCCGCTCATGCCTTTGCCAATCAGTGATGGGGTATTGGGCATTACCCGCACTAGGCTCAGCTTGGTTGCCAGCATCTGGTTGAGGCGCTCAGCACTCACCCCGGCGGCAATTGATATCACTAGCTTGCCGGAAAAATCGAGGATCTGCAGCGGTTGGCACACCTCTTCCATCAGCTGGGGCTTAACGGCCAATACAATGACATCGGCATCGGAAGCGGCGCTGAGGTTATTGTCGGTGGTGTGGATCCCGTAATCACGGGCCAACGGCTCGCGGCGGGCTGAGCTTGGTGCGGTCGCGGTGATTTTGTCCGGCGCGTAGCCGCTGGCAACGAGGCCGGCGATGATAGAACGGGCCATGTTACCGGCACCAATGAAGGCAATCGCGCGTTGTTCCATGTTACATCCTTTGTGTTTTCAAGGCCGGGAGGGACGATGACGTCCTTCCTAGACGTTATAATTGTGTGGCTATTATATACCCAAGTTATTCTCGCTGAACTACGAATAATCACGGGCACCAAAAATAGCTGTGCCAATGCGGACGATGGTACTACCGGCGGCAACGGCGGCATCAAGATCGCCACTCATTCCCATCGACAGGGTGTCAAGCTGCGGGTGTTTGGCCTTGAGCTTGTCCATTGTCTCAGCCAGGCTGGAAAATGCGGCTAGCTGGCTGTCATAATCATCGGCTTTTTGCGGAATCGACATTAGGCCACGTAACACCAGGTTCGGCATGGCGGCGATTTCATCTGCCAGCGCCGCGACGTCATCAAAAGCCAGTCCCGACTTGGAGTCTTCACCGCTGGTGTTGACCTGAAGCAGGATATTGAGTGGCGGCATCTCTGCCGGGCGCTGTTCGCTGAGGCGGCGGGCGATCTTGGCACGGTCAACCGAATGGACCCAGTCGAAGTGCTCGGCAATCGGACGGGTCTTGTTGGACTGGATCGGGCCAATGAAGTGCCAGCTCAATGACGAAGCGAGACCTTGCTGGGCAAAGTACTGGACCTTCTCTACGCCTTCCTGAACATAGTTTTCGCCAAATGTCGCATGGCCAGCGGCAATCGCTTCCTCTATCGCGGCAATAGGTTTGGTTTTGCTAACTGCAAGCAGTTGCACTGATTCGGCATCTCTACCGCATTTTTCTGCTGCCAGGCCGATCTGGGTGATGACCTGTTCAATGTTTTGCTTGATACTATTCATAATTGATTCTGTGGGGAAAATTTATGGATATCACCGAACTACTGGACTTTAGTGTAAAGCATAACGCCTCTGATCTGCACCTTTCTGCTGGTGTTCCGCCGATGATCCGGGTTGACGGCGATGTGCGCAAGCTGAGTTTACCGGCTTTGGAGCATGCGGAAGTACATCGTTTGGTATTCGATATAATGAATGATGCCCAGCGCAGGGAGTTTGAAGAGCGGCTAGAAGTCGATTTCTCGTTTGAATTACCCGATGTTGGTCGCTTCCGTGTTAATGCATTCAAGCAAGCGAGGGGCAGTGCAGCGGTATTTAGAACGATACCGGTCAAGATCCCGACCCTGGAGTCACTGGGTGTGCCTGACGTGTTTTACCAGATCGCCCAACTCCCACGTGGATTGGTGCTGGTGACCGGGGCCACAGGTTCGGGTAAGTCGACCACTATTGCCGCGTTAGTGGATTACATTAACGAGAATTCAAACTGCCATATCCTAACCATTGAAGATCCGGTGGAATTCATCCACACCGGTAAACGTTGCCTGATCAACCAGCGTGAAGTACATCGCGATACCCACAGTTTCCATAATGCCCTGCGCTCCTCGCTACGTGAAGATCCCGATGTGATTGTGGTTGGTGAGCTCCGTGACCGCGAGACTATCAGCTTAGCCCTGACGGCGGCAGAAACCGGGCATTTGGTGCTGGGGACTTTGCATACCAGTTCGGCGGCAAAGACGGTTGATAGGATCATCGATGTATTCCCGGGCAATGATAAGGCAATGGTACGCTCCATGTTGTCGGAGTCGCTACGTGCGGTGGTATCACAGAACCTGCTCAAATGTACCAGTGGCGGGCGTATTGCCGCCCATGAGGTGATGATGGCGACACCGGCGATTCGCAACTTGATCCGGGAAGATAAGGTGGCGCAGATGTTCTCGATGATCCAGACCGGATCGGCTATGGGAATGAAGACTATGGATCAAAGTGTCAAGATGCTGGTTGCCCAGGGGCTGGTGGATGCCGAAGAAGGACGCCGGGTTGTTGATTCTGGCTTTTCGTCGTTTTAGTGGGGATAGATAGAATGACATTACAGCACGCACTTAACGAGATGATCAGCCGCAAGGCCTCGGATCTCTATATTACTGTCGATTCTCCTTGTTTACTCCGCATTGATGGCAATCTCCATCCCCTTGGCGATATGCTCGACCTTAAAGCCATCGAGCAAATGTTTGGCGAGGCGATGGACCGTGAGCAAGAGGCTGAATACCGTGCCAGTAAAGAGGCTAACTTTGCCTTGGTGAGGGGGGAGAATCGCTTCCGGGTTAGCGCTTTCTGGCAGCGGGAATTACCGGGGATGGTGATCCGCCGTATTGAAACGGAAATCCCGGAGTTTCACTCACTCAACCTACCTATGGATATGCAGAAGATGGCGCTGGCCAAGCGTGGCTTGGTATTGGTTGTTGGCGCGACTGGATCGGGCAAGTCAACGTCGATGGCAGCCATGACCGGCTATCGCAACAGCAACCGCAGTGGTCATATCCTGACGGTAGAAGATCCGATTGAATTCGTACACAAGCACAATAAGTGCATCATCACCCAGCGTGAAGTGGGGCTGGATACCGAAAGTTACGAAGTGGCCTTGAAAAACTCCCTGCGCCAGGCGCCGGATATGATCCTGATTGGTGAAATCCGTACTCCCGAAACCATGGAATATGCGATGAACTTTGCCGAGACCGGACATCTGTGTATGGCGACCCTACACGCCAACAATGCCAATCAGGCACTAGAGCGGATCTTGCATTTAGTGCCGAAAGAGCGGCGCGAGCAGTTCCTGTTCGATCTGTCTTTGAATCTTAAATGTATCTTGGCCCAGCAGTTGATCCCCGATGCGCATGGGATCGGTAGACATGGTGCTTTTGAGTTGTTGATCAATACCCCGAGGATCGCAGACTTGATCCGTCGCGGCGAGCTCCATGAGATCAAAGACACCATGGCCAAATCGAATGAATCGGGGATGATGACCTTCGATCAGTCGCTCTATGACCTTTACAGCACTGGCAAGATCACTGAGCAGGATGCCTTGCACCATGCCGATTCAGCCAACGACCTGCGCTTGATGATTAAAGTGGGAAGCAAGAGTCAGCGAAGTACGAATGCATTGTCTGGGGTCACCGTCGATATGGGCTGATCTTATTGATCGTAGCAATTAGTCTGTAGGTAACCAAAAGCATTGGGGGTGTTATGATCCTAATGCTTTTTTTGTTGATCGTATTTTATAAGCTATTGAAGTTAATGTTTTTTCGTTATGGTCAGGATCACGATGTACAGGTATCTGAGCTTTCGGATTCAAATAGCCCAAAAGCTGTACAGCCTGATCATCCCTTGAGCTTTCTGGGGTCAGTCAAATCCATTTTTCAAGATCTTGGTAAGCGATCGCTTTTTGGTGAAAAGAGAAGGGAAAGCTGTACGAATAAGGTGATAGGATCCGAGAACCAAAGACCTAGAATCAATAAAAAAGGGAAGATAATGGGTCTGAAAGGGGGAATGCGGTGAGAAGATAATCCCTAGGTTCTAGACGCTAGAACCCAGGATCTTATGGCTATCCGTACTGCTGCTCGAACCAGCTTTCGAGGATCACAACAGCTGATTGGGAGTCGATATTGCCTTTGCTGAGGTTGCGGTAGCCGCCGCGATCGAATAGATCGGAGCGGGCTTCAGCGGTGCTCAGGCGCTCGTCATGCAATTCAACCTGGCAACCGAATCGACCGTGCAGGCGGTTGGCAAACTTTTTGGCCCTTGGTGTGATGGCTTCCAACTCACCGCCTCGCATATCTAGCGGAAGGCCGACAACAACCAAGTCCGGTTGCCATTCTTTGATGATTTTTTCAATGTCGTCCCAATTAGGGATCCCATCTTTAGCCTTCAGAGCCCCTAGTGGGCTAGCGGTGCCTGTCAGCTCCTGGCCGATGGCGACACCAATGCTTTTCGTACCGTAATCAAAAGCGAGTACGCTGCGAGAATGACTCATGCATGTCCTTGTTCTGTGGATAGGTTAGTGGCATTGATACCCAACTGGGCAATGGCCTTGTTCCAACGTTCATTGATGGGGGTATTGAACACCACATCGGTATTGGCTTCCGTTGTCAGCCAGACATTTTCTATAAGCTCTTTTTCAAGCTGCCCTGAATCCCATCCTGCATAACCCAGAGCAACCAGAAAATTGTCTGGCGACTCACTGGTCCCGAGTAGTGAGAGGATGTCTTTGGAAGTGGTGATGGAAACATCATCGGTGACATCAATGCTTGAACTCAAACGACCAACCCGATTATGCAAAACAAAGCCGCGATCGGAGGATACTGGACCCCCGTTAAATACGGGCTGTTCAAGGCTGGCTGGATCCTTGACTGGCAATTCACGTTCAATCTCTATTTGATCAAGCATGTTGCCCACCGAAATTTCAATCGGCAGGTTGATGACGATACCCATTGCGCCTTCGTCGTTGTGCTCGCAAATGTAGACAACACTTCCTTTGAAATTTGGATCTTGCATGCTTGGCATGGCTAGCAGAAAGTGGTTAGTCAAGTTCATGGAAAGATACCTACTACCGAACGTATTACTTACAGTATGCCGACTAATTAACAGAATTGGTATTAAAGGGAGAGGAATTTAAATTTAATGCAGCCCACTCAATGCAGCCCTTGTCTTAATTGAGTGGGGCTGCGTTGAGTCGCCAATTACGCGTTGATGCGTCGCTCGATGGCATCCATCAGCTTGCCAGTGATAGAGATATCAAAAGCTGCTTCGATTTCACGGATACAAGTTGGGCTGGTGACGTTGATTTCTGTTAGCTTGTCGCCAATCACATCAAGGCCTACGAAGATCAAGCCTTTCTCCTTCAGTACCGGGGCGACGGTTTCAGCGATTTTGCGATCGGTCTCGCTGATAGGGCGCGCTTCACCACGACCGCCTGCGGCCAGATTGCCACGTGTTTCGCCTTTGGCCGGAATGCGAGCCAAACAGTATGGCATCGGTTCGCCATCGACCACCAAGATACGTTTGTCACCGTTGCTGATATCAGGTACGAAGGTCTGAGCCATGCAGTAATTTTGGCCCATATTGGTTAAGGTTTCGATGATCACCGAGACATTCGGATCGCCTTTCATTACGCGGAAGATAGACGAGCCACCCATCCCATCAAGTGGCTTGAGGATCACATCCCCGTGCTCCTGGTGGAAAGCTTTGATTTTGTCGGCACGGCGAGTAACGATGGTGGTTGGCGTCAGCTCAGGGAACCAGGCGGTAAACAGCTTTTCGTTACAGTCACGCAGGCTCTGTGGCTTATTGACGATCAGGGCGCCTTCATCTTCTGCACGCTCCAGAATGTAGGTCGCGTAAATGTATTCGGTGTCGAATGGCGGATCCTTACGCATCAATACCGCGTCAAGATCTGACAGCGCGATTTCTTGTTCACTGTGGAATTCAAACCAGCCGTTTGGATCTTCCTTCAGGCTAACGACACGGGTGCGGGCAATGGCTTTTCCTTGCTCCAGTGACAGGTCGTTCATTTCCATATAGTGGATTTCCCAGCCACGGCGCTGGGCTTCCAACATCATGGCAAAGCTGGAATCTTTTTTAATGTTGATAGACTCGATTGGGTCCATCACGATACCCAGTTTGATCATTGCTGTATTCCTCTTGGTTAGCCCAGATCGCCGAAGCGAACTTGTAATGCGGTGATCGCGGTCATTGCTGTCGTTTCGGTACGCAGCACACGCGGGCCTAACAATACTTCATCAAAGGTGTATTGCTCGGTCATTGAAATTTCGTCTGCGGATAAACCGCCTTCAGGACCGATAAGTAGTTTCACTTTGGTCACTGGCTCTGGCAGGGTGTTAATCGAGTAACTTGCACGAGGGTGCAGGTTCAGCTTCAAGCCGTCGTATTCTTCGGCACACCATTCTTCTAGCTTCATGATCGGGCGGATTTCCGGCACGGTGTTACGACCACATTGCTCGCACGCGCTGATGGCGATTTTTTGCCACTGCTGGAGTTTTTTCTCGAAACGTTCGGCGTTCAGTTTTACTCCGCAACGCTCTGAAATCAGTGGGGTGATGGTATTAACGCCCAGCTCGACGGATTTCTGGATGGTAAATTCCATTTTGTCACCACGAGAAACAACCTGGCCAAGATGAATATCCAGTGGTGATTCGACACTGTTTTCAACGCGCGCCTGGATTTCCACTTCCACACTCTTCTTGCTGGCATTGGTGATCACTGCCGGAAACTCAGCATTGCTGCCGTCAAACAGAAGGACTTCTTGGCCGGCTTGCATACGCATGACACGGCCTACGTGGTTGGCAGCGTCTTCGCTTAGCATAATGGTTCCAGAGCTTGGCAATAACTCCGGGTGGTAAATTCGTGGGATTCTCATGGCTATCTTGTAACCTGTTGGTTGTAGTCTGGCTGCATTATATCAACTCTGCTGCTGATTGCAGGCGCTTGGTCATCGAATGCAGGCTATAGGATAAAGAGATGGACGCGGTAAGGGAGAAAAACAAGGGTAAAAAGGAAATTAAACGAATCCTGGTGGAGTATTTATGTGTCGCACTTTTATGCTTTGGTTGTTGTGAGTTTGGCCTGTTTTTGTACCATATGTGCTTAGTTGCTTTATAAAAACAAGGAATGTTGCAATGGAAAAGAAGTTGATAGCCGTAGTGGTTACCGGCTTGCTGGTGCTTGTTGGGTGTGGCGGCGGAGGTGAAAAAGCGCAGGAGCGTTCTAACGTTAATGGTGATCCTGCCCTCGATAGTTTGCAGGCTTACCAGTCCAATAGCCTTTTCGCGTCAGCAGCTCTTGACTGCGTTCCCTTATACAAACAGCAGCGGTCTTGCCTAGTCAGTGATATTGCACCGCTAGGCTATGGCATTGAGGGTGATGTTACGGTCGATGACATTGCCGCCCGGCTGGTAGTATCGCATGCGTGGATGGGGAGTAACTTCATCGCGGCCCTGCGCGAGATGCCGCAGGATCTACTGAACTTATTCGGCTCTGTTAATGCTGTCGTGTTGAGCTATGAAATTCGCCCCTCTTTCTATCATTCCGGAACGGCCAGCATGTATATCGACCCGCGTTACCTCTGGCAGACAGAAACGCAGTGGCAGGATATCTATCAGCAGGATGACTTTCGTGATGCTTATCAATCACAGTTCAAATTTGTTGCCGCCAACCGTTATCTCGATCCCTATGGCCAATATGTGTTGACCAGCAATACTTATGATAGGGACGTTAATTACTTTCGGGATATAGATAAGATCACCAGAGGGTTATACCGCTTGCTGGCCCATGAATTGGCTCATGCCAATGACTATTTACCGCAGGATACATTGGCAGATTTGGATACCAACTTGACGGTTTGGCAGAATATTCAACGACGGATCCCGGTGAACAGTGATCTTAACCGGGAGCAGCCTCTAAGCTCGATTATGCTGCATGATTTGGCTCAGGCTTCTTTTCGCGGCGAAACTCCTACGCAGGCACAGACTCAGCTTGAAGCCGAAACCTTAGGGGCCGAGTTCGAGTTTGATGGCGCGGCTGATTATTATGCCTACTCCAGTCAGGCTGAAGATGTCGCGATGCTGTTTGAAGCTTATATGATGCACCAGCAATACCAGGCGATTTCGGATGTCGCCTTTCTTGTTGAGCCTGCAATGACAGACCCCTATTGTGATGATTACAAGATAGGCTGGGGGCAGCGTGACCGCTTGGCAGACAGTCATGTAAAATCGAGAGCGAAGCAAATCGCAGAGCGTATCTTGATGCGCGATCTCAGAGCGGAATTTAGCCGTATTGATGAGGCTGCTGAATTGCTGCCTTACGGCACTGGGTGGTGCGAGGCCCAGTCCCGATTTGTGTCGGGCAAGCCGATGGTGAAGAGCACGCAGCAGGCGCTGAGCACTGTCTTCTTCCGTGATGATTTCACCCGTGAGTAATCACCTCTTGTCTATTGAACCTGCTGCTGTAAGGCCAGTGTATGACCGCACTGGCGGCAGCGGTAATGGGCTTGCCCGCGCTGGACTTTATTGTGGCGGCGGACTGTCATTTGGTACTCATTGCACTGGCAGCGGTAACGAAAGGTCTGGCCCTGTACCGAACTGACATCAAAACTGTGGGTGGTGCGAGGGGTAACACCGAACACTTCTTGCATGATGATCTGCCACTCCTTGCCGTGTGGGCGGACCTTGCCAAACAGTTTGAATACCACTAAGTGGGCAACTTCGTGGGGTACGACTTCATTTAAAAAAGCATCTGGGTTTTCTTCGAGCAATACCGGATTGAAGCGAACTTCCCACCCTTGCAGCCGGGCACTACCGGCAATCTTACCGCGTTGGCTAAAGCGTACCTCTGGCATGGTTAAACGCTTGTTGAGGCGCTGGTTGGCTTGGGTGATACATTGCTTTACGCGTTCGGTAACTTGGTTTTGCAGGAGAGTCATGGCAACTTCAGGGCTTGCTGGTGGAAGGGGAGAGTATAAGAGGTCAGCGGGCCAGAGGCTAGAGGCACAAGGCCCTCGGAAAAGCGGGACCAAGGAAAACAATAGGTTTGATATGGCTCGGAGTTAATCCTTCTGAATAGCCAATAGCCAATAGCCAATAGCCAATAGCCAATAGCCAATAGCCAGATGCTAAAAAAGGAAGCCGAAGCTTCCCTTTTACAATCAGACTGTCGCTTACGCCGCTTACTTGATGTTAGCGAAGTCGCGTAGGATGTCTGCTTTGTCAGTTTTTTCCCATGGAAACTCTTCACGACCGAAGTGACCGTATGCCGCTGTTTTTTGATACATAGGCTTAAGTAGGTCAAGCATTTCGATCAGGCCGTATGGGCGCAGGTCGAAGTGCTGGCGTACGGCTTCAACGATGATGTCGTGAGACACTTTCTCGGTGCCGAATGTTTCGATCATGATAGATGTTGGATCTGCAACACCAATAGCGTAAGACAGCTGGATTTCACAACGGTCAGCCATGCCTGCAGCAATGATGTTCTTCGCTACATAACGTGCTGCGTATGCTGCCGAGCGGTCAACTTTCGATGGATCTTTACCAGAGAATGCACCACCACCGTGACGAGCTGCGCCGCCGTAGGTATCTACGATGATCTTACGACCCGTTAGACCACAGTCACCCATAGGGCCACCGATTACGAAACGGCCGGTTGGGTTGATGAAGTACTTGGTGTCTTTGTTTAGCCACTCTGAAGGTAGAACTGGCTTGATGATTTCTTCCATTACTGCTTCTTGCAGTACTGGTAGCTCAATGCTGTCGCAGTGCTGAGTCGAAAGTACGACTGCATCGATACCAACGATTTTTCCTTGGTCGTAGGCAAACGTTACCTGGCTTTTCGCATCAGGGCGAAGCCAAGGTAGGGCACCATTTTTTCGAACTTTTGCTTGGCGCTCTACTAGGCGGTGGGCGTAAGTCACAGGTGCAGGCATCAGTACTTCAGTTTCGTTTGTCGCGTAACCGAACATGATACCTTGGTCACCAGCGCCTAGCTCGCGTGGGTCTTCACGGTCAACACCTTGGTTGATGTCCGGAGACTGCTTACCAATGGCACTTAGGATGGCACAAGAGTTGGCATCGAAACCCATTTCTGAGTTTACATAACCGATTTCACGTACAGTTTCACGAGTGATTTCTTCGATATCAACCCATGCTGAAGTAGTGATTTCACCACCAACCATCACCATACCGGTTTTTACGTAAGTCTCACACGCAACACGTGCTTTCGGATCTTGCTCCAAGATCGCATCCAATACTGCATCTGAAATCTGATCTGCAATTTTGTCTGGATGGCCTTCTGATACTGATTCAGAAGTAAACAGGTGCTTCGCCATGAGCGCTCCCATAAAAATATGTTAATTGAAAAAACTCGAGCTCTATATGCTTATGATATCAATCACGCAGTTGCGTACGGATATACGTTTGTATGTATAGAGCTACCTCCGTCTAGACGGCCATAATACCTTTTGCTGGTTAAAAATCAACTTGCAACGAGTAGGGATATTTTTGTTAAAAGAAAGCAAACGTTTCCCCTGTAACGCTTTTATTACAGTCAGTTGCCTAGAATGCGGATGTGATACGGCTACCATGACCTTGATATAGAACTTATTTTTCTCAGGAAATCGTTTGCAGTCATAGCCCAGTCTTTGCGACAATACCCGCCCGCCGAACTGCGGTTAACCTGAATCATTAATGGTAAGGGTAGCCGAATACTCAACGTCTACGAATTTCTGGAGCAGACATGTCTTCTCGTAAAGATCTTGCTAATGCAATCCGTGCCCTAAGCATGGACGGTGTTCAACAAGCTAACTCTGGCCACCCTGGTGCACCTATGGGTATGGCTGATATCGCTGAAGTACTGTGGCGTGGCCACATGAACCACAACCCACAAAACCCTGAGTGGGCTGATCGCGACCGTTTTATCTTGTCAAACGGCCATGGTTCAATGCTGATTTATTCTCTGCTTCACCTGACTGGTTACGATCTGTCTATCGACGATCTGAAAAATTTCCGCCAGCTGCATTCAAAAACACCGGGTCACCCTGAGTACGGTTATGCTCCGGGTATTGAAACGACCACGGGTCCTCTTGGCCAAGGCATCACCAATGGTGTGGGTATGGCAATGGCAGAAAAAGCCCTTGCTGCTCAGTTCAACCGTGACGGCCACGACATCGTTGACCACAACACTTACGTGTTCATGGGCGACGGTTGTTTGATGGAAGGTATCTCTCACGAAGCGTGTTCTCTTGCTGGCACATTGGGCCTAGGCAAGCTGGTTGCTTTCTGGGATGACAACGGCATCTCAATCGACGGTGAAGTTGAAGGTTGGTTCTCTGACGATACACCTAAGCGTTTCGAAGCATACGGCTGGCATGTGATCCCAGCTGTTGACGGCCACGACGCTGACGCGATCAACGCTGCGATTGAAGCGGCAAAAGCGGACCCACGTCCGACTCTTATCTGTACCAAGACGATTATCGGCTTCGGTTCACCGAACAAAGCGGGTACGCATGACTGTCACGGTGCACCGCTTGGCGCAGAAGAAATTGCCGCGACGAAAGCTGCACTTGGCTGGGAGCATGGTCCATTTGAGATCCCTGCAAACATTGCCGCTGAGTGGGATGCTAAAGAAGCAGGCGCAGCGAAAGAAGCGGCTTGGAACGACAAGTTCGCCGCTTATGAAGCGGCTCACCCTGAGCTTGCTGCAGAGTACAAGCGCCGTGTGAATGGCGATCTACCTGCACAGTGGGAAGAGAAAGCGAACGCAATCATCGCTGATCTGCAAGCTAACCCTGCCAACATCGCATCACGTAAAGCCTCTCAAAACGCGCTTGAAGCGTTTGGTCAGATGCTACCTGAGTTCATGGGCGGCTCTGCTGACCTTGCGCCTTCTAACCTGACTATGTGGTCTGGTTCTAAGTCGCTAGAAGCAAATGACTTCTCTGGTAACTACATTCACTACGGTGTACGTGAATTCGGCATGACCGCAATCATGAACGGTATTGCACTACACGGTGGTTTCGTACCATACGGTGCAACTTTCCTAATGTTCATGGAGTACGCGCGTAACGCAATGCGTATGGCGGCACTGATGAAAGTGCAGAACATTCAGGTTTACACGCACGACTCTATCGGTCTGGGTGAAGATGGTCCGACTCACCAGCCGGTTGAGCAAATTGCCTCTCTACGCCTGACGCCGAACATGAGCACATGGCGTCCATGTGATCAGGTTGAATCTGCAGTAGCTTGGAAACTGGCTATCGAGCGTAAAGACGGTCCAACATCGCTGATCTTCTCGCGTCAGAACCTGGCACAGCAAGAGCGTACAGATGTACAGGTTGCTGACATCGCCAAGGGTGGTTACATCCTGAAAGATTGTGAAGGCAAGCCGGAGCTTATCCTTATCGCAACCGGTTCTGAAGTTGAGCTAGCGGTTGAAGCTGCAGCCCAGCTGACAGCTGAAGGTAAGAACGTACGCGTAGTGTCGATGCCATCTACAGACTTGTTCGACAAGCAAGATGCGGCTTACCGTGAAGCAGTATTGCCATCTGACGTAACGGCACGTGTTGCTGTTGAAGCGGGTATTGCTGACTTCTGGTACAAGTATGTTGGCTTTGGTGGCAAGATCATCGGTATGACGACATTCGGTGAATCTGCACCTGCAGGTGAGCTATTCAAGATGTTCGGCTTCACTACCGAGAACGTGGTTAACACGGCGAAAGAAGTGTTGGCATAAGCTTGATTAGAATTAAGTCGCTGAGTGCTGTTCATGTAGCGATTTATTTTGAAGGCTAAAAAAAAGACCCCGAACAGGGGTCTTTTTTTATATGAAATGAGATCTTTGTCACGCTGAGGGTTATTGGTAATGACCAGCTGAATTGCAAGGTTTTGATACTAAGCTTCTGAAATTAAAGATTATGAATGGTATGGGTGACTCTGCTCACATTTATGGTGATTATCAGAGATGCTTGTTATACACTAACGCGGCTTATTAATTTTGTAGCACGGATATGACACTAAAAGTCGCAATTAATGGATTTGGCCGTATTGGTCGCAGTGTGCTTCGGGCACTGTACGAAAGCGGTAAAGATCATCACATCAAAGTCGTGGCGGTCAACGAACTGGCTGAGCCTGAAGGTATGGCTCATTTGCTCCAGTATGACACTAGCCATGGACGCTTTTTTAAGCCTGTCAGTCATGACCAGGAGCACCTTTTTATTGCTCATGGGAACGGCGAGAAAGACAGTATCCGTATTCTTCACCAAAACGAAATCCACTTGCTGCCCTGGAAGGATCTAGACGTCGACATTGTCTTGGATTGCACCGGTATCTTTGGCAGTCGCGCCGACGGCGAAGCCCATATCAAAGCGGGCGCCAAAAAAGTGTTGTTTTCCCATCCTGCTGCAAATGATATCGACAATACCATTATCTATGGTGTGAACCACGACTCGCTCAAGCCTGAGCACAATATTGTCTCCAATGGCTCTTGCACCACCAACTGTATTGTCCCTGTTATTAAAGTGTTGGATGACGCCTTCGGCATTGAATCCGGTACTATTACTACTATCCACTCGGCGATGAATGACCAGCAGGTCATCGATGCTTACCACAGCGATTTACGCCGTACTCGAGCTGCCAGCCAGTCAATTATTCCTGTTGATACTAAACTTCATCTGGGTATTGGTCGTATCTTTCCGAAATTTTCTGACAAATTTGAAGCGATCTCTGTGCGCGTACCGACAATTAACGTTACCGCAATGGATTTGAGTGTCACTGTAAAAACAAATGTGAAAGTTAATGACGTAAATCAATCACTGGCCGAGGCATCTCGTTGTACATTAGATGGCATAGTGGATTACACCGAAGTGCCGCTTGTCTCGGTAGACTTCAATCACGATCCCCATAGCGCGATTGTCGACGGTACTCAGACCCGAGTAAGTAACCAGCATCTGATTAAACTGTTGGTCTGGTGTGATAATGAATGGGGATTTGCCAATCGGATGCTAGACACCGCCTTGGCAATGAACGCGACCGAAACCACCCAAGTGGTTATTGAGGAAAGTTCAGCGGTTTGCGATAAGCAATAAAGAATTATTAGGGCCTAGCAGTGACGCTGGGCCGACAAAAACTTTGATTTTAAATTAATTAATGTTGAGAGGACAAACCATGTCTGTAATCAAGATGACTGATCTGGAACTTGCGGGTAAACGCGTATTCATCCGTGCTGACCTAAACGTTCCTGTGAAAGACGGTAAAGTAACTTCTGATGCGCGTATCCTTGCATCGCTTCCAACTATCAAGCAGTGCCTAGAAGCTGGCGCTAAAGTAATGGTTACTTCTCACCTGGGTCGTCCAACTGAAGGCGAGTACGCGGAAGAGTTCTCTCTACAGCCTGTTGTTAACTACCTAAACGACGCACTTGACTGCGACGTTAAACTAGCAAAAGACTACCTGAACGGCCTTGAGCTGAACGCAGGTGAGCTAGTTGTTCTTGAAAATGTTCGCTTTAACAAAGGCGAGAAGAAGAACGAAGAAGCACTTTCTAAGCAGTACGCTGCTCTTTGTGACATCTTCGTAATGGACGCATTCGGTACTGCTCACCGTGCGCAAGCATCTACACACGGTGTAGGTACTCACGCGCCAGTAGCATGTGCAGGTCCTCTTCTAGCGGCTGAGCTAGAAGCACTAGGCAAAGCAATGGACAATCCAGAGCGTCCGCTAGTGGCTATCGTTGGTGGTTCTAAAGTTTCTACTAAGCTAACTGTACTTGAGTCGCTATCTAAAATTGCTGACCAACTTGTTGTTGGTGGTGGTATCGCGAACACATTCATCGCAGCTGAAGGCCATAACGTAGGTAAGTCTCTATACGAAGCTGACCTAGTTGAAACTGCTCAGAAACTAATGAAAGAATGTGCTATCCCAGTAGCAACTGACGTTGCATGTGCAAAAGCATTCGACGAAAACGCCGAAGCTGAAATCAAGCACGTTTCTGAAGTTCAAGACGACGACATGATCTTCGACCTTGGCCCAGATTCTACAGCTGCTCTTGCTGAAATCATCGGCAACGCAAAAACTATCCTTTGGAACGGCCCTGTAGGCGTATTCGAATTCAAGAACTTCGAAGCGGGTACAGCTGGTATTTCTAAAGCAATCGCTGAATCTGCAGGTTTCTCTGTAGCCGGTGGTGGTGACACGCTAGCAGCTATCGACAAGTTCGGTATCAAAGCTGACGTTTCTTACATCTCTACAGGTGGCGGTGCATTCCTTGAGTTCGTTGAAGGTAAAGTACTTCCTGCTGTTGCTATGCTAGAAGAGCGTGCAAAAGCTTAAGTAATTTGAGGGCGGGAGTTCCGGCAAAGCACTTCCGCACTAATCGTTTGTGAATAATGTCATGTTTTTGTAGAATATGGGCGCTTCGCAAACGATTGCACAGTTTTTTGTTTATATAAGACAACAAGGCAAATAGGACTATTGTTATGTCTAAGATCTTCGATTTTGTAAAACCTGGTGTTATTTCTGGCGACGACGTACAGAAAGTTTTTGAAATTGCTAAAGAGCACAAGTTCGCACTTCCAGCGGTTAACGTTGTTAACACTGACTCTGTAAACGCTGTTCTAGAAGCTGCTGCAAAAGTTAAAGCACCAGTTGTTGTTCAGTTCTCTAACGGCGGTGCTGCATTCTTCGCTGGTAAAGGCCTGAAGCTAGAAGGTCAAGAAGCACAGATTAAAGGTGCTGTTGCTGGTGCTAAATACGTACACGCTGTAGCTGAAGCTTACGGTGTGCCAGTAATTCTTCACACTGACCATGCTGCTAAGAAACTTCTTCCATGGATCGACGGTCTACTAGACGCGGGTGAAGAATTCTTCGCACAAACTGGTAAGCCTCTATTCTCTTCTCACATGATTGACCTTTCTGAAGAGTCTCTAGAAGAGAACATCGAGATCTCTGGTAAGTACCTAGAGCGTATGGCTAAGATGGGTATGACACTAGAAATCGAACTAGGTTGTACTGGTGGTGAAGAAGACGGCGTTGATAACTCTGATATGGACGCATCTGAGCTGTACACTTCTCCTGAAGACGTAGCTTACGCATACGAGAAACTAGTTGCTATCAGCCCTCGTTTCACTATCGCTGCTTCTTTCGGTAACGTACACGGTGTTTACCAAGCGGGTAACGTTGTTCTTACTCCAACTATCCTACGTGACTCTCAGGCATACTGTGCAGAGAAGTTCGGCATTGCTGGTAACGCACTAAACTTCGTATTCCACGGTGGTTCTGGTTCTTCTGAAGCAGAAATCCAAGAGTCTATCGGTTACGGTGTTATCAAAATGAACATCGATACTGATACTCAGTGGGCTAACTGGGATGGCGTTCGTCAATACGAAGCTGCAAACCGTGACTTCCTACAAGGCCAGATTGGTAACCCAACTGGTGAAGCTGCGCCAAACAAGAAGTACTACGATCCACGCGTATGGCTACGTGCTGGTCAGTCTTCAATGGTTGCTCGCCTAGAGAAAGCATTCTCTGACCTTAACGCTATCGACGTACTTTAATTTTACGTCCTGCGCTAAGTTAAGAAAAAACCCGCTTCGGCGGGTTTTTTTGTGCCTGTCATTCACGCTTGCTTGCCTGCAAATTTTTGTTGGTGTTTTTTTAGTCTCCGGAGTATTATCTTGCCGCGAAAAAAGGCTGTTATTCTGGCCTATTCATAGAAAATCACTGTTATAGTGATGATTGCATAAGTAATTTACATAATTAAGCCTATGATTATTTGTGCTCCCGCTGCTATTTTTTGTGGGAAAGGAAATAATATTTGCAGGAAGAGAAAGGTATGAGTGAGAGTAGTGTTACAGATACCGTAACGGATACCGTCACAGATGTTGCGGATACGGTAGTGGATACCATCAAAGATAATGATCTGACCAATGGCGTACTCAGTGCTGGCACTTGGGTCGCTGACAATCAGGAATTACTGATCCAGTACGGGGTGAATATCCTGTCTGCGTTGTTGATCCTGTTTATTGGTAATATCATCACCAAGAGTATTGCTAATGGCGTGGCAAAAATGCTGC
Source organism: Photobacterium sp. DNB22_13_2 (assembly GCF_052873915.1). Classification (NCBI taxonomy): domain Bacteria; kingdom Pseudomonadati; phylum Pseudomonadota; class Gammaproteobacteria; order Vibrionales; family Vibrionaceae; genus Photobacterium; species Photobacterium sp. DNB22_13_2. The sequence continues at coordinate 70,514 of NZ_JBNNXU010000022.1, read as the reverse complement.
GCAGAAAAGATATGGACGAGGCGGTTGTTGAATTCCTTCAATCGCTCGTACGCTATCTGTTGTTTGTGATTGTACTGATTGCTGCTTTGGGCCGTGTCGGTGTACAGACGGCATCTGTCGTTGCTGTGATCGGTGCCGCTGGTTTAGCCGTTGGCTTGGCCTTGCAGGGCTCGCTGTCAAACTTTGCTGCCGGTGTACTTATCGTAGCTTTCCGTCCGTTTAAGTCGGGGGATTTTGTTGAGATTGGTGGGGTATCTGGGTCGGTTGAATCGATCCAAGTGTTCTCTACCATCTTGAAAACCCCAGACAATAAAATGGTGGTAGTACCGAATGCGGGGGTCATTGGTGGCCCAATCACCAACTATTCACGCCATAACACCCGTCGAATCGACTTGGTGATAGGTGTTTCTTACGATGCTGATCTCAAACATACCAAAGCGGTGCTGACTCGGGTGATAGAAGCCGATGCGCGTATCTTGAAAGATCCTGAGCCAACGGTTGGTGTATTGGCACTGGCTGATTCCTCAGTTAATTTCGCGGTACGCCCTTGGGTGAATACGGCTGATTACTGGGCGGTATACTTCGATTTGATGCAGGCTATCAAAGAAGAACTGGATAAAGAAAACATCGGGATCCCGTATCCGCAGATGGATGTCCACCTCAACAAGGCCCTTGAGCAGTAATATCGATACCAATAAAAAATGGAGCCGTAAGGCTCCATTTTTTATCCGATCTTAGCGGTCGGCAATGGGATCACTGTATTGGGCAGTGCCGCCAGCAGTTTGTCGAGATCGCGGCTGGCAAAAGCAAAGGTTAGCTCCGGTTTACCCGGGGTAAACATCAGTTCATCATGCTGGTAAAGAATCGGATCTATCAAGAGTGAGATCTCTTCTGGCAGGCCGAACGGACAGACTGCGCCGGGTACACAGCCTATCACCTCAGCCATTTCTTCATGACTGCACACTGACACTTTCTTTCCCAGTACCTGCTTGACCAGTTTGCTGTCGAGCCGGCTGTCGCGGTGAGTCAGCAACAAGCTGTGGCCACCGCCCTTGAGGCGCATGAACAGACTCTTGGTCGGAGCGGCTGTCCAGCCAAGCTCGTTAGCAATCTTCTCATCGGTCTCATAATCCAAAATGGCTTCATGCTGCCATTGTTGGTAGCTGACACTGGTTTGCCCAAACAAGGCCAGATTACTCAGGTAAATTTGTTCTAACTTCTCAAACTGCATATTGGCTCCATAATCCCTGTACCAGATGGCTGGCGATGAAGAACATCATAGCGGCAACGGCGAGGTCGATTCCGCGTTTTACTTTGGGTTTTGACAATGTCGGCCCTAATTTAGCGGCACCCAGCGATAGCGTATAGAACCAGGCAAATGATGCCAAGATGGTACCGATGGCAAAGGCTACTCGGTCATTGCCTTCAAATTGGCCGCCGATAGAGCCCAGAATGACCACTGTGTCGAGGTACATGTGTGGGTTAAGCACGGTGACAGCCAGTGCTCCGAGGATCACTGCACGGCGGCCGCGGGCCAACACCGCTTTGCTCTGCTCTTGTTCGGAAGGCTTGCGCAGGGCACTACTTAATGACAGGCAGCCATAAAAGGTCAGGAACAAGATCCCGCCGACAGTAACACTGGCCAGCAAGGTTTCATTGCTGGATAGCAAAGCACCGCCGCCGAAGATACCTAAGCTGATAAACAAGGTATCAAGCACGCTGCAGACGGTGGCCGTAGTGAGATGGTGGTTACGCTTGATCCCTTGGTTGAGGACAAAGGCGTTCTGTGCTCCGATTGGAATAATCATCGATGCGCCGAGTCCAAATCCTTGTAATAACGCCCAAATGCTCATTTTACTGCTTACCTTATTTATTAATATTTCGGTTTCTCCCTGTATCTGGGAGGCCGGGTTGAAAGTGTTGGCGCAAGCATACTCCTGCCGCTATTGTTAAGTACAACTAATAAGATTTATGTAATATTAGACTTTCTAATAAGCGTGCGATGCAGATACAAAGCAGGTGAAAAAAAGATGCGAGGACTGGATTATCGATGGATTGAAGCGCTTGATGCGGTGATATCCCAACGGGGATTTGAGCGGGCAGCAGAGTACTTATGTATTACCCAATCGGCGGTGTCACAGCGGATCAAGCAGTTGGAAAAGTTGATGGCCCAACCCATGCTGGTCAGAGAGCAGCCGCCACGGCCAACGGCGGCTGGACAGAAAATGCTGGGGCTTTATCGCCGGGTGCGCCTGCTCGAGCAAGAGCTGTTACCCGAGCTGACACCGGATGACAGCAGTCAGCCATTGTCGGTGTCTATCGCGACCAACGCCGACAGTCTGGCCACTTGGCTGCTGCCGGCACTGAGCCCTTTGTTACGCTCAAGGCGGATTGAGCTCAACCTGATGATCGAAGACGAATCCCGAACACTGGATAAACTGCGCGGTGGCGAGGTGGTTGGGGCGATCAGTATGGAATCTACCCCGATGCCGGGATGTGTGGCTGATTATCTTGGCAGGGTGGATTTTCTCTGTGTGGCCAGCCCGTCTTTTGCCAATAAGTATTTTGCCCAAGGGGTAAACCGTGACACCTTGCTGGCTGCACCCGGTGTTGCATTCGATTATCACGATGATATGCACGAGCGATTTATCCATCAGCATTTCAATCTGCCTTTTGGCAGCGTTATGAAGCACACGGTACGCTCGTCGGAGGCCTTTGTCAGGATGGCGGTGGAAGGCATTGCCTATTGTCTTATTCCTCGGATCCAAATCCAGCAGGAGCTTGATGTTGGTACATTGGTTAACCTGACTCCGGATATTTTCCTGACCCGCAGAATGTACTGGCATCACTGGGCATTGGAGAGTGGGGTATTGTCTGACTTATCTGAGCAGATGACCCAGTACGCCGCGAAGGTTTTGCCGCAATAAAATATAAAACAATGTACAAAAAGATTCTAAAGAAGGGAATCTTTTGTCTCTGACCGTTGTCATATGGACAACGCATGAAAAAATAGATTAATAAAATAGGAATAGGCCAGATGAAAAAACAACTTGTCACAGTAATGTTAGGGTTGGGTTTGTTGGGTACCAGTGGCATGGCTGCAGCTACGGTGAGTGTTCCGCATTTGCAGACAACCGGTAACGGCGAGGTCACTGCACAGCCTGATATGGCCGTGTTTGCCGTTGCTGTCGAAGAGATCCGTCCAACGGCAAAAGACGCCAAGCAAGCAGTGGATAAAGCCGTTGAAGCATTTGTGGCGCGCTTGCTTGAGCAGGGCCTGGATCGCAATCAAATCCAAAGCGCCAATATCAGCCTGCAACCTCAGTATCGCTATCCGAAAGACAAAGAGCCGGAGCTCAAGGGCTACCGTGCCAGCCGCCATGTGACAGTAACGGTTAATACGTTGGATAACCTCAATACCTATCTTGATAGTGCTCTAGGCGACGGTATCAACCGCATCAATAATATTGAGCTTAAGGTTAGCAACGAAAACGAGTATATGGAGCAAGCGCGCCAGGCGGCAATCAAAGATGCCATTGCCAAGGCGGAATCGCTGGCTAAAGGATTTGGTGAATCCTTGGATGGGGTATGGCAGATCTCTTATCAAGCAAGCCAACCACGCCCGATGATGATGCGTATGGCGATGGACGCTGCACCGGAGAATGCCGTCAGCTACCAGGATACCCAGATCATTATTCGTGACCGGGTCGAAGTGGTGTTTAAGCTGGAAGAGTAAAAGAACCTAGAGTCTGGATCCTAGAATATTACGCCTAGGAACCAGGATCTCGCATCTAGGATTTGATGTAAAAAGGAGAGCGTTGAGCTCTCCTTTTTCGATCTTGGTAACCGTTTGTGATTAGTGCAGGATACGGGCGCGGATAGTGCCGTCGATCAGTTTTAGCTTCGACAGGGCTTCTTCCGATCGTTCGGTCTCGACATCAATAACCACATAGCCGATCTCAGGGCCTGTCTGCAGGTACTGGGCGGCGATGTTGATCCCTTCTTCAGCAAAGATGGTGGTGATCTGGTTGAGGATCCCCGGGCGGTTTTCGTGAATGTGCAGCAAGCGCGAGCATTCTCTGTGCTCAGGCAGGGATACTTCTGGGAAACCAACCGCTGACAGGGTCGAGCCGTTGTCTGAGTACTTGGCCATCTTGCCTGCTACTTCAATACCAATATTCGCTTGTGCTTCCTGGGTTGAGCCACCGATGTGCGGTGTCAGCAATACGTTGTCGAATTTGGCCAATGGGCTTTCGAACGGATCGTTGTTGGTTTTCGGTTCAACCGGGAACACATCGATTGCCGCGCCGGCAATATGGTTGCTTTCCAGCGCGCTGCACAGTGAGTCGATATCGACCACGGTACCACGGGCTGCGTTGATGAAAATAGAACCTGGTTTCATGCGAGCGAATTCCTCGACCCCCATCATGTCTTGGGTTTCTGGGGTTTCCGGCACGTGCAGGCTGATTACATCACATTTGTTGAGCAGTTCGGTCATCGATGGTATTTGGGTCGCATTACCCAGTGACAGCTTGTTTTCGATGTCGTAGAAGTACACCTTCATACCGAGGTTTTCAGCTAAGATCCCAAGTTGGGTACCGATATGGCCATAACCGATAATACCGAGGCGCTTGCCACGGGCTTCGAAAGACTGGTCAGCTGATTTGAACCACTCGCCACGGTGGGCCTTGGCATTTTTTTCAGGAATACCGCGAAGCAGTAACAGGATCTCCCCCAGTACCAGCTCAGCCACGCTCCGGGTGTTAGAGAACGGGGCGTTGAAGACCGGGATCCCGCGTTTGGCGGCGGCACTCAGTTCAACCTGGTTGGTGCCAATACAGAAACAGCCGACGGCAATCAGCTTTTGTGCGGCACTGAAGACTTCTTCTGTCAGCTGGGTACGGGAGCGGATGCCTACGAAATGGGCGTCGGCAATGGCGGCAAGCAGCTCGTCACCGGAAAGGGAGCCTTTGTGGTATTCGATGTTGCTGTAACCAGCCTGCTGTAGTACCTCAATTGCAGAAGGGTGGACGCCTTCTAACAGCAGGATCTTTATTTTGTCTTTTTCCAGTGAAATTTTAGCCATTGATACTCATCCTTAACGCTGGTGGCAGAGGGGCTCATGGGAGCTGGGTAGAGGCAGGAAAAGGAAGGAATAGATTTCCTGTATACGGGCAATCCATGAGCACCACATTCGGTTTGCTTACATGCTGCCAGTTAAGTTATCAAAAATTGACCAGAATGGGTAAGAATATTACAGGATTGATAATAAAAAACGGCATATATTATGCCGTTTTGAAAGTGAGTAACGCTTAAAGCGCCTTTTTTCTTATAGACCAAGCTAAAAAAGCGCTAGATGATTACTTTTCGAATTTTTTCACGCCTTCAGGGCTGCCGACAAGCAGGACATCAGCACCGCGGTGGGCAAATAGACCAACAGTCACGACACCCGGTAGGGCGTTGATTGAGTCTTCCATTGCTTTCGGATCGGTGATGGCCATGTTGTGGACATCTAGGATCATATTGCCGTTGTCGGTGACACAGCCTTCGCGGTACTCGGGATCACCACCAAGTTTAACTAATTCGCGGCCGATGTATGAGCGCGCCATCGGGATCACTTCAACCGGTAGCGGGAATTGACCAAGTACATCAACTTGCTTGGTGTCATCAACAATACAGATAAACTGTTTGGCAATCGCGGCCACGATTTTTTCACGGGTCAGGGCTGCGCCGCCGCCTTTGATCATGTCGTATTCGCCGTTGATTTCGTCAGCACCATCAACATAAATATCTAGGCTAGAGACTTCGTTGGCATCAAATACAGGGATACCGATTTGCTCAAGACGCTCGGTAGACGCGACAGAACTTGATACTGCACCTTTGATTTCTTCTTTGCGGGTAGCCAAAGCATCGATGAAGTGATTAACCGTCGAGCCAGTACCGACACCTACAATGCTGCCTTTCTTTACGTACTCTAGAGCAGCCCAGCCAGCAGCTTTCTTCATTTCATCTTGTGTCATGCTTATCTCCTAGTGATGACAAACGTTGCGCGGAGCGCTGATTATAGCCAAATAGCGGTCTGGCGTCAGTCCTTATCTGGCCGGATAAATGCAACCTAAGTTGGAGGAAAAAGACAATTCTATTAATAACATAAGCTTAAGGTGGGGGGTGTGGCACAGAAAAGACAAACGATTGCGTCTAGGTGGTGGTTTTTTGTCAATATCACCGCTTTTAAGCCTTGTTTATCGGTACTTACCAGTGAAAATGGTACGACGGGGTGATGATCTCGGGGAGCGGGACATCCCAGGCTTCAAACGGCAGGCTGTCGACTTGTTGGCAATCATGGGCCAAACCAACGGGGCGCGGACCACGTCGTTCATTGTGCCACAGGCTCAAGGTTCGGTCGTAATACCCCCCTCCCATCCCTAGGCGCTGGCCGGTATTGTCGAACGCAACCAGAGGAGTGCAGATAGTATCGAGCTCAATGACTGGTTTGACGAGTCGGATATCCAAAACTGGCTCTTGAATGCCATAGCAGTTGCGGTTCATCCTCGTTGTTGGCGTGTAGTGGAGGAACAGCAAATGGCCTTTGCTAAATGGGTGGAGTACCGGTAGGTAGACCTCTTTTCCTTGCTGCCACAACCATTCGATCACAGGAGTGGTATCGAGCTCACCATCGTTGGCGAGATAGAGGGCAATATGCTGAGCTTGTAGTAGGCTGCTGGCCTGCTTGCAGTGTTCGAGTAAATCGCGCGCGGCATCTGTCTGCTGAACGGATGTTAACTGACGTCGATGTTCACGGGTTCGCTTGCGAAGTTGCTGCCGGGTGGCTGATGCAGGTACCGCAGATCTCATAGGTCGTCCAATGACAAAAGGTTCTGAGGAATAGAGGGCGATGGCTGTCAGCAGTACTTGCTGCGTAAGCGCATCTGAAAAGGTATGCCCCAAGGTGCCGTTGCGCATTGTGGCCCTTGAACCAGATGTTCAAGGTGGATCAGCAACATTAACCGCAGGCTTCTCGGTACGGGCCGAGCTTGCTCAATAGCTAATCAAAGCTGATCCTGGGTTTTTGCTTATCGGCTCGGGGACGTTAATCCGCTGACGCACACCCCAGGGTCAATTCATTATCAACGCTTTGGCTGATATTGCAATGCTTTCTCCAATAAATCTTCCATCTCATTGATTCTATTGGATAGTTTTTCAGCATTGCGCTGTTGTTCTTGGCGCTCGCTATGCAACTCGTTACAAATGTTTAGACCGGTAAACATCAGCAGCTGTTCGGCGTTAGTGATTTTGGTTCGCTCGGCAAGATCTTTTAAGCGCTGATCAAAATCGGCGGCTGCTGCACGCAGGGCGTCTTCCTGGCCTGCTGGGCAGTTCACCTTGAAGCTGCGGCCATATACCTGAATTTCTACTGCCTGGTTACTCATAAATGTTTAATCTGCTCCGTGCCAGATCGTCCAATTTGGCATTCCGCTGCGATATGCGCTAGGAGGCCCAATATAGAAAAAGCCCTATCAACATGCAAGTGAGCCCGTCATGCTTTAGACCTAAATCTGTCTAATTAATCAGATATTAACCAGATTGAGGTAAATTAGACGGGAAATGGCGAGTGACTGATCTTTTGTATAAGTGGTAGCATACCATAAAGACGATTTAGCCCCATGACAATAAGGTGAATAGCCCATGAGCGACCCAAAACTTCCTGCCTATGAAACCCTAGAGCCAATGCTGAAAGAGCAAGGCCTAGCCGTTACCCCGTCAGAGCTGCATGGCCTGATCTGCGGGATGATTTGCGGTGGTATGGCTGTTGACGGTGAACAGTGGCTGGCACCAGTTTGCGACTATGCCAATCAGGGCGACGCGATGACCGATGGTGCCAAAACGGTTGTGCGCTCGGTGTTTGACGCGGCAGCTCGCGAGCTGGGCGGCTTGACCCAAACCCTTTTCACCTCGACGGCTGCCGAACTGGCTGACGTTGATTTCACGGTTGAATTGCTGCTTCCTGGCGAAGACGCTGAGCTGATGCTCCGTGCCGAGGCTCTGAGTGAATGGGTGACCAATTTTATTTCTGGCCTCGGTCTGATGGGGATGAATAAGCAGCAGTTGTCTGACGATGTCACCGAGGCGGTGGCTGCGTTGGAAGAAATTGCCCAGCTTGGCGTTGATGAAGACGAAGATATGCAAGAGCAGGCGATGCTATTTGATAACGTGGTGGCTTATGTGCCGGAGTGCGTATTGACGTGCCTGATCGGTCTGAGCCAGCGCGGTGAAGCTGAAGATGAAACGGCTGACCTAGCTGACAAGCCAACTCTTCACTAAGCCAGTTCTTCACTAAGTACAGTACTTTCAGTTAAGGGACAGATGTGAAGCAGTACGATGTCGTGATAGCCGGTGGTGCAATGGCCGGCGCAACCTTGGCAATTGCATTGGATAAACTGGGGGCCGGAAAGCTTCGTATTGCTGTCGTCGAAGCGGTAGAGCCGAAGCTGGATCTGCACCCCGGCTATGACGCGCGAAGCATTGCCATTTCTCTAGGCTCGGTCCAGCAGCTCGACAGTATCGGATGCTGGCAGGCACTTTCTGGTGTGGCAACCGCCATTTCCCAGATCCATGTTTCAGATCGTGGCCACGCCGGTATGGTCCACCTTGATGCCCGTGAGCGGGCGGTGGATGCTTTGGGTTACGTGGTTGAATTGACTGATGCCGGACGGGCCTTCCATCACAAGTTGGCAAAGTTGGATCGTATTGATCTGATTTGTCCAGCCAAGATCGCTGAGATCGAACGACATCAGCATGGTGTTGATTTGATCTTGGACAATGGCGACCAATTGCACTGCCGTTTGGTGGTTGCCGCCGATGGTGCCCAGTCATCTGTTGGCGACATGCTGGGTCTAGGTCGTAGTGAATATGACTTCGAACAGGTGGCGGTGATCGCCAATGTAACTACAGATGAGGCGCATCAGGGCAGAGCGTTTGAACGTTTTACCCCGCATGGGCCGGTTGCTTTGCTGCCAATGTCGGAAGGTCGGAGTTCATTGGTGTGGTGTATTCGCCCTGACGATCAAGCTGAAGTGATGGGTTGGAGTGACGAGACGTTTCTTGCCAAGCTTCAGCAGGCCTTCGGTTGGCGCCTCGGCCGCTTGAGCCACGCCGGTGTACGCCATGCCTATCCATTGTTATTGCGCCAATCTCTTCGCCTAGCCTCTCATCGGGTCGCCGTGGTGGGAAATGCGGCGCAGACGCTGCATCCGATTGCTGGTCAGGGGTTCAACCTTGGCTTGCGTGATGTGATGAGTCTGGCCGAGGAAATCTGCCGTGAGTGGGCTCGCACCGGTGATGCTGGACACTCTCGGGTATTGAGCCATTACCGCCAGCGTCGGGAGCCGGATCGTGAAGCGACGATTGGCATGACCGCGGGCTTGGTCGGTATTTTTGCCAACGATAGCATACCTTTTGTTGCCGGCCGTAACCTTGGTTTGATGGCGATGGAATGTGTCGATGTATTGAAAGCCCCGCTGGTACGGCGGGCGATGGGACAGGTAGATAGATAATCATGATGCAAAGTGTTGATGTCGCTATTATTGGCGGCGGTATGGTCGGCCTTACTTTGGCTGCTGCTTTTGCTGATACCGAACTACGGGTTGCGGTGATTGAAGGTAAGTTACCTGATACGGAGCTTGCTCCGCTACCGGATGTCCGGGTCTCGGCACTGAGTCGGGCCAGTGAACGTATCCTGCGCCGAGTGGGTGCCTGGGAGGGTATTGCTGCCCGCCGAATGGCGCCGTACAGCAAGATGCAGGTATGGGAGCAGGACAGCTTTGCCAATATTGCCTTTGATGCAGCACGACTGGCCCAGCCTGATTTGGGACATATTGTTGAAAACCGGGTCATTCAGTTATCGTTGATGGATTGTGTTAAGCAACTGCCAAATGTCACTCTGCTGGCGCCGGAGCGTTGCCAGAGCATTGCTTTTGGCGAGAGTGAGGCTTGGTTGAGTTTAGAGTCAGGCCGTAACTTGACCGCTAAGCTGGTGGTCGGTGCCGACGGCGCCAATTCCTGGTTGCGCCAGCAGCTAGATATACCATTGACTCACTGGGACTATGGCCACAGTGCTATTGTTGCCAATATTCGATGCAGTGAACCGCACCAAGACACGGCGCGCCAGATCTTTCGCCCTGAAGGGCCATTGGCTTTCTTGCCGTTGGCTGAGCCGGATCTGTGCTCGATTGTTTGGTCATTACCGCCTGAAGAGGCAAACCAGTTGTGTGAAATGCCAGAGCCGGAGTTCAACAAACATCTGACCGCTGCGTTTGATAACCGCCTTGGCTTGTGTTCTGTTGAAGGTGAGCGACAGGCCTTCCCGCTGAAGATGCGCTATGCCCGTGACTTTGTCCGTGAGCGTGTCGCTCTGGTCGGGGATGCTGCCCATACGGTCCACCCGCTTGCCGGTCAGGGAGTCAACCTTGGCTTGTTGGATGCGGCGAGCTTGGCGCAAGAGCTCAAGCAACTGTGGCTGGAAGAGAAAGATATCGGTCGTCAGAGTCACCTGCGCCACTATGAGCGTTGGCGTAAAGCTGAAGCGGCGAAAATGCTCGTGGCGATGCAGGGCTTCAGGGATCTGTTCGACGGCAGTCATCCGGCCAAAAAGCTGGTCCGCGATTTGGGTATGCTGTTTGCCGACAAGGCGCCGGGTGTGAAGGACGAGTTTATGCGCCGGGCCTTGGGACTCAGTGGTGAACTACCAGAGTTAGCCCGCTACTAAGTTAATATCCAACAGCCGAGTCAAGCCAAGAGCCGCCAGTTCAAACGGGCGGCTTTTTTGTATTCATTGGTTCTCTTAAGGAAGTCAGCTCGGAAACAAAGCGTGGTGAAAGGTGGGGATTCACGGAAATGACAAAAAATTGTTATCCAATTTGGTGATTTTCTCCTACATTAAATATCAGGAAAAAAACAGAGCTGGCAGTAACTGGCCCAGGCGTTAGATTTCATCTTGTTAGCCGAACAAATACTGGCTTTTGCTCTCCCTGCGATAACTGATTCTGCTGGCCGCATTGAGAGTGCGATAGGCAGGCTTTCATAAGGAAGTTTCACTATGAGCGATATTCCCTCTGAGTTGAAGTTTACCAATACCCATGAATGGATCCGTCCCGAAGGTGATGGGGTATATACGGTGGGTATTACCGATCATGCCCAATCATTGCTGGGTGATATGGTGTTTGTTGATCTGCCGGAAATTGATGCCGTAACGGAAGCGGGTGAAGATTGTGCGGTCGCAGAGTCGGTGAAGGCGGCGTCTGATATTTATGCGCCGTTATCCGGATTTGTGATTGCCATCAATGAAGACTTGGAAGGTTCACCAGAGCTGGTCAATAGTGACCCTTATGGTGACGGTTGGTTGTTCCAGATAAAGGTCGAAGATGAGGGAGAGTTTGCCGATTTGCTCGATGCTGATAGCTACTCGGACTTGGTTGATGAAGACAGTGACTAAGACCTGATTAGCTTTCTATGCCTTGATAAAAGAAAAGCCCGTAATGGGCTTTTCTTTTTCTGCGAGATTAGCAGTCTTTAAGGCGACGAATTTCCTGATTAATTTCACTTACCGTTTGGTAATGGCGATGTTGGGCCTTCACTGGCACCAACAATTGACCGTTGTTGAACTCATAGCCGCCTCGACCATCAATGTAGATCCTTCCACTGAATAAACGACTTACGTGCTTTGCGATCATTTTCGGCACGTAGCGTTTGAACATCCGCATAGTTAGCCAACCTTTCCTTTTGTATTTGACGGCAGGAATTATAAAACAATGCGCATTATGCTTTTGTGATGTCTTCAGCATAATAGTGATGTTAAATAACTTAATAACTACTATTTCTTTTACCCTTGGCGCGTTGGATGGAGTTTTATACTTTTGTTTTATATCGTGAATTAAGTTATCGCTCTGGCATATTATTCATTGTTTTTTGCATGATTTGCATTTAGTTAAACGATTTTAGTCACTTAGATATTGATTCTGACCTAAAAAGGAAAACCAGTGCGGAGATCCCAATAGCTAAATCGTTCATAAATAAACCAATTGAAAAGTAGCAGGCTGTGCTAAACAGATGAAAATGCTGATTGTCCCGACTGGACGGATCTGCTCGAAAACTGTTTTTGATCAAAGATTATTATTAGCATATGCCAATAATGGTGTTTTTAGCGATTAGATTATTAGTGAACTATGCCTAGACCGAAAATCCAGCGGCGGATCCGTTGTCGCCCAGCTTATAGCTGTTTCAAGCCCAATGGGGTGCCAATGTCTGAACTCGCCTCCCTTTCGCTTGCAGCTGATGAATTAGAGGCTTTAAGACTTGTCGATCTCAATGGGCTCAGCCAGCAGGCTGCTGCGCAGGAGCTTGGGGTATCCCGCCAGACCTTGGGCAATATCGTTGCTGCGGCAAGGCATAAAGTGGCGAGCGCCTTGGTCAAGGGTATGGCACTAGAGCTGGATACTATTGTCCAGCCAAACAATGAAAAGGAGCCATCATGTCAATAGCCATCGCCGTCACACCACATCATGAAGTGGCAGGGCATTTCGGAAAAGCTGCCGGCTTTGTTGTTTACGATGAACAAGGACAATTGATTGCCGAATTGATTAACCAAGGCCGCAAAGAAGTAGGATGCAAGCATAAAAAGCAGCTTCAGGCGCAATTGGCAGAGCATAATGTTAAGACGTTATTGCTTGGCAATGTCGGCCAGCGTTCGCTAGCCCGCTTGCTACGAGCGGGCTTTTCAGTGTTTAGGGTTCCCAACCGTGCGGCGGTGCAAGATGTATTGGATGGCAGCGTTGGCCGTGAACCGTTGCTGACTGCCGAGCAGGGGCGGCCGTGCAAGCGCGAGAAAGGCGGCTGTGGCTGTGGTTGCGGCAGCAAAAAAACAGTGAAGCCCGCTAAAATAGGTATGACAGCCAGTGGTAATGCCAATGTGCAGGGGCTGACCAAGATTGGAGGGTTTAAGCTATGACCTATTTGTTGACGGTATTAATTTTTGTGCTGGTGATTGGGGCGATGGCTATTGGCTGGATCTTTCGCAAAAAAGCCATCCAGGGGAGCTGTGGCGGGCTTGCCAATGTCGGGGTCGACAAGGAGTGTGGCTGTAAGGAGCCCTGTGATGAGCACAAGCTTTATCAAATCAGCGAGCCGGAATCAAAACGCTAACTTGTAGTCGCTGTTGTAAAGAAAAAGCGCAGATACCCATCTGCGCTTTTTTGTATCACTCTTTCGCTGTTGCTCCTCGATATCAATGAGCTTTACGCAGCTCTTCAATCCGTTGGGTGACGGCGTCGCCGACGCATTGGCGCAGCCATTCCAAACGAGGGTGGTTGGTATTGCGGCGTAGCCATAGCATGTTGATATCGAAGTCGGGAATATCGACCGGCGGACGGCATTGGCTCAGCTCATCATTGAATACATCAAGCCTGGCCATCAGGGTCGACACCACGCATAGCAAGTTTCGTCCACTAAGCAGGTGACGGATGGTCAGAAAGCTGCTGGAGCCTACTGCAATATGGCGCTGGAAACCCTGCTGTTGTAACTGGTTGTCGATATTGGTTATCAGTTTGCCATCTGGGGAGACCAAGGCCTGCGGTGTTTGGATATACCTAGCCAGATCAATTGGTGAGGATAAACCGGTCGCTTTAGCATCGAATAGACAGACATGGTCTTCGGTATACAGGTACTGGCTATCGAACTCATGGGGTAAGTTGGTCATCGAGCCGATGATAAGGTCGATTTTCTGGCTTTCGGTTGCTTGCTGGTAATTGTTGCGGTCAACATTGCAGAAGCTGAGTTGGCTGTGCGGCGCCGCCTTGCGGAGAGCATCGAACAACGCTGGGGCGAACAGCAATTCGGCATAGTCGGTCAGGCCGATCCTCAGAGTGCCTTGATAGTCTTCGGCGGAGAACTTATCCGGCTGGAGGATTTCGCTGGTGATCAGCTGGAGGATATGCTCGACCACCGGGGTGAGCTCAATCGCTTTCTCGGTGGCTATCATCTGGTGGCCGCGGCGTTCGAACAGCGGATCATCAAGCAAGGCGCGTAACCGTGACAGGTTATGGCTCATGGCTGATTGGCCGATGGACAGCTTAGCGGCAGCTTTGGTGACACTGCGAGTTTCCATCAGAGCCGAAAAGGCGACCAGCAGGTTGAGGTCAATGCCTCGCCAGTTGATATTGTTCATGCAGCTCCCATTTAACGGCAGATATCGGCAAACATAGGATCACACAGTACCAACAGATCATCGGTTGCTAATTCGACGCCGGCCATTCGGTCGCCACTACTGATATTGACCCAAGTGTGGGCGGTGATCTGGTGATCGAAAATAACCGGAAGAGGACGCTTGAGTCCGATCGGTGCGACTGTTCCTATCACCAGCCCTGTGACTTTTTCGACATCACTGGGATCGGCGCATGTCATGCGACGGCAGCCGAACATCGCTCGGACCTTTTTGGGATCAACTTGGGCCGGGCCGGGCACGCACGCCAGCACATGGAATCCTCCCATATCTCTGAGCAAGATGGATTTTACCATCTGCTCGGGATCAACCCCCCTTTCGCGGGCGGCTTCCTCTATGGTTTTGGCCGGCTGGCTATGATGAAGAAGGCGATATTCCACGCCTTCGTTGTCTAAGTAATGGGTAACCGGGGTATTCATGGCTTAGCTGTTGTCGTCCAGTGAGTACGGAAGCGCTTGCTGATGCCATACACCTTCGGTACCAGCCAGACGGAAAGCCGTACCTTCGTCCAGATCGTTTGGCAATACGACTAATGCGGTTGCTTGGCCATCGCCGAATTGGTAACCGGCGACGATGGTGCCGCCCTTGCGCCAGTTTTCGCCTACGCTGCGCTCTAGACTGTCGCCAGCTTGCGGGCATTGATTTGCTGGGCCGCTGACAATGTACATCGCACGCTTGTTGATACCGCGGTACTTGGCGCGTGCCACGGTTTCCTGACCGGTATAGCAGCCTTTGGTAAAGCTGATCCCACCCAAGGCCTGAAGGTTGACCGCCTGTGGGATGAATTCTAGCTCGGTTGCCGCATTGATGCTCGGGATGGCAGCGTGGATGTCATAAAGATCCCACAGGCTATCATCGCTCAGTGTCGCGGTGGCTGCCAGTTGGCTGGCAACGTCATTGGCCGCGTCAGCGTTGAGTGCTAGCAGCCAGCGCAGGGAGTCAATCTTGACCGCAGTACCACCTTGGATTGCACGGACATCGCCTTCGCCACCAAACAGCTGGGTGACTTGGGCGTCTGCATCGCTACCTGCAATACCCAGTAGAATATCAGTACTGGCTTCGATATCGACTTTGGAAAAAATGGCGTATTTCTTCAACTCAGGTAGTTGGGTATCCATAATGCTGCGGCGCTGCAAGAAACCATAGCCATCATTGTGGTGGAACAAACGAAATACGGTACGCAATTTACCTTTAGCATCACAATGACCGGCAAGGGTGCTTTGCTCTGCGGCAAGGCCCACCACATCACAGGTCACCTGACCTTGTAAGTACGATTTTTTGTCGTCGCCGATCAGGGTTACCAGCGCCCAGTTGGCAAGATCGACCAAGGCAAGAGATGGTAGGGCATCGCCGGTTGCTAGGGAAAGGCGATCAAAATTGAGGTTTTCAGACCAGTTGCTCATGGGACGTCCAGTTGAGAAATCATTTATGTCTATGTTAAAGCGCGGATTGTGATTTGTCAGCAATATTACTTGAGGAAGTTGGTCAGATATTGTCGTTCGTGTTTGCTTGCCATAACCTGCGCAGCAAAATAGATCCTAGCTCTCAACTCGGGGCAATGTTTGTGCTACCTCATGGTCGCTGGCAATACGGGCTGCTAGTATGGTGAGCATTGTTAACATCCGGGGCTACCTTCATCGGTTTAGGTCTTTTTACGGTCGCTCCGGGATCCAATCATGAGGTTGTAAAATGTTAAGTGCAGACGAAAAAGCACGGGTTAAGTGGGCTTGCCGCCGTGGCATGCTGGAGTTGGATGTGCTCATCATGCCGTTTTTCGACGAGTGTTTTGATGATCTCCCCGAGCAAGAGCAGCAGGATTTTATCTCGCTGCTGACGTGTGACGATCCCGATCTGTTTACTTGGATGATGCAGCATGGCCGCAGTGAAAACCCGGCACATGCAGCAATGGTCGATAAGATTGTTGCCCACAACAACAGCAAACTTCGCTGATCTTACCCTTACACCATCCTACCGCTTAATGTGCGCACTGGCATCGCTGTATGCCTGTGCGCTTGTTCTGTTATTGCTTTGTACCTTCCTCTCGCCTTTTCCCTGGCCTGTTTTTTTCGTTGTTGGCTGGTGGCTGTTTAATGAGTGGGAGCGGCGCTTTGCCGATATTTGCCAATTGGCTGGCCGGCTGCAGATCTCCAATCAAGGGGATATTCGCTGGCAGAAAAAGCAGTGGCGGCTAAAGACCGCACGAATCCGCACTGGCCTAATTCTTGTTTGGCACCTTGAAGGAGTCAGTGGCCAAATGATTTGGTTGCCGATATGTCCAGACGCATGCTCTGGTGCCTCCTACCGTAGCCTAGCGCTGTATTCCCATCATCACCGAACACTCTCTGGTTAACCCTGGTAAATAATTAATTCATACATTGGGTCAAAACTGGTCTATTTTTGCGTGTTTTGATGGCTTTTCGTGTGAACTGTTTCTCTTGGTCATGAAAGCGTCATCTTTTGTTTCAGAGAATAGCTATCGGGCCGATTAACATGAGTGGGTGCTGGTGAATCAGTGTTGAAACGCGGTGGAAAGGGTAATGAAAATAAAATTAAAATTGTTGGGGCTGACCCTGATTTCAGTCGTGGCATTGGGCGCTGTACTGTTGATCGGTCAGGTGGCGGGTGAGCGGGTGGTTCGTCTCAACCAAGCCAAGGTGACAGTCACAGAGATGGAAGTCGCGCTATTGAACCTACGCCGAAATGAAAAAGATTTCATGATGCGGATGGACATGAAATACCGTTCAACATTCGAGAGTAACTATACCCGTTACCAGGACTTGCAGGCAGAGCTGGCTAGTCAAGCTCAGTACTTGTCATTGTCTATTACGCAGTTGGAGCAATTTTCTGGCGTGATGGCCAAGTATCGCGAGGGGATGTTGGCATTGATGACTGGCTATCAACAGCTTGGGCTATCCAAAGATGAGGGGATGCTAGGCGAGTACTTTGCTGCAACGGATGCGCTTATCCATACTGCCAGCGTGCAAGGGGAAGGCCTTGGCCCGTTATTTTCGCTGGTAATGGCTAGCAAGGTGATGGTGCTGGAAGGAAACCAAGACAGTGTGGCGGATTATTTAGCATTGAAGCAGGCTCATGAAATGCAGCTGTCTGTGCTATTTGGCCAGAACTTTCAGCGCTACCAACAGGCTGCTGAGCAGGCTCGTTTGCAGTTGACACAGATTGGCCTGAGCCATAATCAAGGGTTGCTAGGTGATATGCGCAGCCAGGCCCACCAGGTTGAACAGATGTTTTCGACAGTCAAGCAGCAGTTGGATAAGACCGTGGCAGATGATCAGCAGCAGCTAACTGCGGTCTTGTCGGTAACCGTTGTACTGGTTGTGTTGGCCCTGTTGGGGTTGTCTGGGTGGATTAGCCAGTCCATCCACCGCCGCTTGGCAGGGATGAGCCAGCTGATGGCAGAAATTGCAACCAGCCATGATCTGACCCGCACCGCAGATCAGGTTGGTAACGATGAGATGGCGGAGATGGCGGTTAATTTTAACTATCTGCTGGCGAGCTTGCGCCAATTGGTGGGGGAGGTACAGGTAGCGGTTTCCGAATTGGGCGGTGCCTCGAATCAGCTTCAGCAACGGAGTAACGAGTCCGAACAAGCTCTACGTCAACAGCAAAGCGAGACCGAGTCTGTTGCCACGGCGGTGACGGAAATGGGGGCGACAATCCGCGACATTGCTGATAACACAGAAGTGGCCGCAGGGCATGCCGAGCGTAGCTTTCAGGGGGCGACCGATGGATTGCAGGAAGTGACGAATACCAAACATAAGATCGATACGCTGTCTGACGATTTAGCCAGCACCAGCGAGCAAGTGTCTAGCCTGTCTAACCTGTCGACTAATATTGGCTCGGTGCTGGATGTGATTAAAGATATTGCCGAGCAAACCAACTTGTTGGCTCTAAATGCGGCTATTGAAGCCGCCCGGGCCGGTGAACAGGGGCGCGGTTTTGCTGTGGTTGCTGATGAGGTCCGGACCTTGGCATTACGTACCCGTCAGTCGACGGAAGAAATTACGACTATTATTGGCTCCCTACAGGGGCAGACCGAACAAGTGGTGGAGCATATTAGTCATTGCCGCGAGCTGGGTGGCCAGAGTGTGACTCAGGCGGAAAGTGCGGAGCGACAAATCAACCATATCATGGCGAATATGCAGCAGATAATGGACACCAGTCACCAGATCGCCGCGGCGGTTGAGCAGCAGAGCTTAGTGTCGGGTGAAGTTGGGCAGAATGTCTCAGCTATCAGCGATTTGACTATACTCAACACCCAGGTCGCCCATGACAACGTACAAGCCGCTCAGGCTGTGGCCCAACAAGCAAAAGGGCTAGAACAAGCAATTGCCGGATTCCGGGTCTAACGAGCGCCAAATCACAATAAAGAAAAGCGAGGGCCAAATGGCCCTCGCTTTTTTGTTTTTGTTTTTCTGATATTACTGCTGGTCAGGGATCAGCACGGTTGGCTTGGCTTGCTCAACAGCTTCGGGGTAGTCGAGGGTATAGTGCAGGCCGATGCTTTCTTTCCGCTCGAGAGCGCAGCGAACCATGAGTTCGGCAACTTGGAGCAGGTTGCGCAGCTCCAGCAGGTTGTTCGAAACTTTGAAGTTGCTGTAGTACTCATCGGTTTCGTCTTTTAGCAGCTGGATCCGGCGCATCGCTCGTTCAAGACGCTTGGTGGTGCGGACAATGCCCACGTAGTCCCACATAAACAAGCGCAGCTCGTGCCAGTTGTGCTGGATCACGACTTCTTCATCAGAGCAGCTGACTTGGCTTTCGTCCCAGAAAGGCAGCGAAGGTGGAAGCTCGACGCTCTCCATTTTCTCGGCAATGCTTTCAGCGGCTGCCCAGGCGTAGACCACACACTCCAACAGGGAGTTAGAGGCCATACGGTTGGCCCCGTGCAGGCCGGTGTAGCTGACCTCGCCGATAGCATAAAGGCCATCGAGATCGGTCAAGCCTTGTTTGTCGACGACTACGCCACCACAGGTATAGTGAGCGGCTGGGACAATCGGGATCGGCTCTTGGGTGATATCAATACCGAACGTCAGCAATTTCTCGTAAATGGTTGGGAAGTGTTTGGTGACAAAGTCTGCTGGCTTGTGGCTGATATCGAGATACATGCAATCGGCACCGAGACGCTTCATTTCAAAGTCGATAGCCCGGGCAACAACATCACGCGGTGCCAACTCGCCTCGCTCATCGAAATCTTTCATAAACCGTGAGCCATCAGGGCGGCGCAGATACGCACCTTCGCCACGCAGGGCTTCGGTCAGTAGGAAGTTACGTGCATCAGGATGGAACAGGCAAGTAGGGTGGAACTGGTTGAACTCTAGGTTCGCGACCCGGCAGCCAGCGCGCCATGCCATCGCAATCCCGTCACCGGAGGAGACATCCGGGTTCGAGGTATACTGGTAAACTTTAGAAGCACCACCGGTTGCCAGCACCACAAACTTGGCGCGAACGGTTTCGACCGCTTCAAGGTTTCGGTTCCAGATGTAAGCACCTTGGATCCGGTTTGGCTGTTCGGTATCACCCAATTTGTGTGAAGTGATGAGATCCAATGCATTATGGCGCTCGAGTACTTCGATATTCGGGTGGTTGTGAACATTGTCTTGCAATGAGTTTTGCACAGCCATGCCGGTAGCATCGGCGGCGTGGAGGATACGGCGGTGGCTGTGTCCCCCCTCGCGGGTCAGGTGATAGCGTGGGGCTTCGTCGGTGTCGCTTTCTTCGCGGTCAAACGGCACACCGCCATCGATCAGCCACTGGACACAGTGCTTGGCATTTTCAGCGATGAAGCGGACGACGTCTTCATCACACAGGTGGGCACCGGCAATCTGGGTATCCTCGATGTGGGAATCAACACTGTCTGATTCATCAAAAACGGCGGCGATCCCGCCTTGGGCATAGAAGGTTGCTCCCTCGCTGCGCGGTCCCTTGCTCAGGACGATCACTTTACCCATGGGTGCGAGTCTAAGGGCCAATGACAGTCCTGCTGCACCACTACCGACAACAAGCACATCGCATTGATGTTCACGGTTTTCATTCATAATGATTTCATATCCCTGTGGTAATCCCGCTATATTACCAAATTCCGTTGGTTTTGTTCATTTTTGACGGATGGTTCACAAATCTCCCGCCTTAAACTATATAATGCACAAATCAGCGTGACCAAAGCGTGCATACAGCAGACATACTGCTTTAATACAATGGAAAAATCGCGCACTATTATTGAGAAATAATTTTTTCCTTGGGAACTTTGCCAGTTCCCCTAGGTCTTAAATAGTGCTCACGCTCATACATTTTTATCATACTGTTTTGATTGAGCATACTCGTCATAGCTAGGCGAGTTCGGCACAAGGTATACCAGCAAAAAGAGTTTGTTTTTGAGGGCCAGCCGGAACAACAGATAAAAATGCGGGTGAATTTGATATAGGAGTACACGCTCGAATGAGCGAGCAGCAAACTGATCAGGTATTAATTGAGCGGGTACAGCGTGGTGATAAGCAGGCATTCAATTTACTGGTAGTGAAATACCAGAATAAAGTCTGCAACTTAGTTGCCAGATATGTCAGCAACTCCGGCGATGTACCGGATGTCGCTCAGGAAGCATTTATTAAGGCGTACCGGGCACTGCCGACTTTTCGGGGTGAGAGTGCGTTTTATACATGGTTATATCGAATCGCTGTTAACACGGCGAAAAACTATTTGGTGGCTCAGGGACGTCGCCCGCCCGCGTCGGATGTGGATGCGGAGGATGCGGAATATTATGAAAGTGGTAGTGCACTGAAAGAAATTTCGAACCCTGAGAACCAAATGTTGTCTGATGAATTAAGGCGGGTAGTTTTCAGTACCATTGAAGGATTACCGGATGATCTTAAAACTGCGATCACCTTGCGCGAGCTGGAAGGCTTGAGCTATGAGGAAATTGCAGAGGTCATGGGTTGTCCGGTCGGTACAGTACGCTCCCGTATATTTCGAGCGCGAGAGGCGGTTGAAAAACGTATTCGACCTCTTACACAGCGATAGTGTTGGGCCAAACGGTGAAAAAGATGGCTGATAAAGAAAAAATCTCGTCATTGCTTGATGGCGAAGAGCTGGATCAGAGCATTATTAATGCATTGGCTGTCGATGACGATAGTCAGCAGACCTGGCAGAACTTCAACCTCATAGGTGATGTGATGCGCGGGGAAGCACCGCAAAACAAGGAATGGGACATTGCGGCTAAGGTAGCACTGGCGCTGGAGGATGAACCTGTTCATACGGGAATCGTACAGACAGAGCCTGCCTCTGTGGTCTCTATTGCAGCGGCGCGTGAGGCGCAGGTTGAAGAATCTCAGCCTACACCTCAGCAAGCCAAACGCAAGATGCCAGCTTGGCTTACCCAGTTTGGACAGGTAGCGGTCGCCGCTTCCGTGTCTTTGGCTGTGATTGTGGGCGTCCAGCAATACAATGGTGGTGAGAGTTCACTAACCACGTCATCTGGAGATGCACAGTTACCTGTACTGGAAACCATCCCATTTGCGGGAACGGCTGAACCAGTGAGTTTGACTCGTGATTCTGTACGTTCGAGCCGCCATACAGGTCCGAGCGAAGAGCAGGTGATGGAACAGCGTCGCCGCATCAATGCCATGCTGCAAGATTATGAATTACAGCTTCGCCTCAATGCTGAAGACGGCTCAATTGACCGTACAATGCTCGACGTGAATTAATCGATGGCGGAAAAATGAAGAGACTTCTGGTCGGTGTATTGACACTGGTCAGCCTCGCGAGCACGTCCCATCGAGATGAAGTCGTAATAGCCTGCCAACTCATTGATGTCGGTTTTCATTATTGGCGGCAGTGGGGCCACCATTTTATTGCTATCGATGGTAAACGGATCCAACCCCGGCTCGAAGTAGCTCACTTCATCACCACGCTGAATCACCTCTCGCGGAGGACCGCTGAGGTAAACAAGATGTGCAAAGGTCTCACCATCTTCCAGTGCATGACGATAGCGCAGCGGTTCAATACTGTTTTTCTTGATTAAGATATATGACAACTCATAACTGAGCTTTCGGCTCGCCTCGTCCATTTGATGCAACAAAGCCTCGGCAGAAGAAACCGGTTCTTCAGCAGAGGCTTGGTACGGCATCGCGAGGCTGACCAGTGTCAATACACCGACCAGAAGTCTCTTCATTTTTCCGCCATCGATTAATTCACGTCGAGCATTGTACGGTCAATTGAGCCGTCTTCAGCATTGAGGCGAAGCTGTAATTCATAATCTTGCAGCATGGCATTGATGCGGCGACGCTGTTCCATCACCTGCTCTTCGCTCGGACCTGTATGGCGGCTCGAACGTACAGAATCACGAGTCAAACTCACTGGTTCAGCCGTTCCCGCAAATGGGATGGTTTCCAGTACAGGTAACTGTGCATCTCCAGATGACGTGGTTAGTGAACTCTCACCACCATTGTATTGCTGGACGCCCACAATCACAGCCAAAGACACGGAAGCGGCGACCGCTACCTGTCCAAACTGGGTAAGCCAAGCTGGCATCTTGCGTTTGGCTTGCTGAGGTGTAGGCTGAGATTCTTCAACCTGCGCCTCACGCGCCGCTGCAATAGAGACCACAGAGGCAGGCTCTGTCTGTACGATTCCCGTATGAACAGGTTCATCCTCCAGCGCCAGTGCTACCTTAGCCGCAATGTCCCATTCCTTGTTTTGCGGTGCTTCCCCGCGCATCACATCACCTATGAGGTTGAAGTTCTGCCAGGTCTGCTGACTATCGTCATCGACAGCCAATGCATTAATAATGCTCTGATCCAGCTCTTCGCCATCAAGCAATGACGAGATTTTTTCTTTATCAGCCATCTTTTTCACCGTTTGGCCCAACACTATCGCTGTGTAAGAGGTCGAATACGTTTTTCAACCGCCTCTCGCGCTCGAAATATACGGGAGCGTACTGTACCGACCGGACAACCCATGACCTCTGCAATTTCCTCATAGCTCAAGCCTTCCAGCTCGCGCAAGGTGATCGCAGTTTTAAGATCATCCGGTAATCCTTCAATGGTACTGAAAACTACCCGCCTT
The DNA here is from genome assembly GCF_052873915.1 of Photobacterium sp. DNB22_13_2. Classification (NCBI taxonomy): domain Bacteria; kingdom Pseudomonadati; phylum Pseudomonadota; class Gammaproteobacteria; order Vibrionales; family Vibrionaceae; genus Photobacterium; species Photobacterium sp. DNB22_13_2. Next base: position 47,164 of record NZ_JBNNXU010000022.1, on the reverse strand, counting down.
AATTCATCAGACAACATTTGGTTCTCAGGGTTCGAAATTTCTTTCAGTGCACTACCACTTTCATAATATTCCGCATCCTCCGCATCCACATCCGACGCGGGCGGGCGACGTCCCTGAGCCACCAAATAGTTTTTCGCCGTGTTAACAGCGATTCGATATAACCATGTATAAAACGCACTCTCACCCCGAAAAGTCGGCAGTGCCCGGTACGCCTTAATAAATGCTTCCTGAGCGACATCCGGTACATCGCCGGAGTTGCTGACATATCTGGCAACTAAGTTGCAGACTTTATTCTGGTATTTCACTACCAGTAAATTGAATGCCTGCTTATCACCACGCTGTACCCGCTCAATTAATACCTGATCAGTTTGCTGCTCGCTCATTCGAGCGTGTACTCCTATATCAAATTCACCCGCATTTTTATCTGTTGTTCCGGCTGGCCCTCAAAAACAAACTCTTTTTGCTGGTATACCTTGTGCCGAACTCGCCTAGCTATGACGAGTATGCTCAATCAAAACAGTATGATAAAAATGTATGAGCGTGAGCACTATTTAAGACCTAGGGGAACTGGCAAAGTTCCCAAGGAAAAAATTATTTCTCAATAATAGTGCGCGATTTTTCCATTGTATTAAAGCAGTATGTCTGCTGTATGCACGCTTTGGTCACGCTGATTTGTGCATTATATAGTTTAAGGCGGGAGATTTGTGAACCATCCGTCAAAAATGAACAAAACCAACGGAATTTGGTAATATAGCGGGATTACCACAGGGATATGAAATCATTATGAATGAAAACCGTGAACATCAATGCGATGTGCTTGTTGTCGGTAGTGGTGCAGCAGGACTGTCATTGGCCCTTAGACTCGCACCCATGGGTAAAGTGATCGTCCTGAGCAAGGGACCGCGCAGCGAGGGAGCAACCTTCTATGCCCAAGGCGGGATCGCCGCCGTTTTTGATGAATCAGACAGTGTTGATTCCCACATCGAGGATACCCAGATTGCCGGTGCCCACCTGTGTGATGAAGACGTCGTCCGCTTCATCGCTGAAAATGCCAAGCACTGTGTCCAGTGGCTGATCGATGGCGGTGTGCCGTTTGACCGCGAAGAAAGCGACACCGACGAAGCCCCACGCTATCACCTGACCCGCGAGGGGGGACACAGCCACCGCCGTATCCTCCACGCCGCCGATGCTACCGGCATGGCTGTGCAAAACTCATTGCAAGACAATGTTCACAACCACCCGAATATCGAAGTACTCGAGCGCCATAATGCATTGGATCTCATCACTTCACACAAATTGGGTGATACCGAACAGCCAAACCGGATCCAAGGTGCTTACATCTGGAACCGAAACCTTGAAGCGGTCGAAACCGTTCGCGCCAAGTTTGTGGTGCTGGCAACCGGTGGTGCTTCTAAAGTTTACCAGTATACCTCGAACCCGGATGTCTCCTCCGGTGACGGGATTGCGATGGCATGGCGCGCTGGCTGCCGGGTCGCGAACCTAGAGTTCAACCAGTTCCACCCTACTTGCCTGTTCCATCCTGATGCACGTAACTTCCTACTGACCGAAGCCCTGCGTGGCGAAGGTGCGTATCTGCGCCGCCCTGATGGCTCACGGTTTATGAAAGATTTCGATGAGCGAGGCGAGTTGGCACCGCGTGATGTTGTTGCCCGGGCTATCGACTTTGAAATGAAGCGTCTCGGTGCCGATTGCATGTATCTCGATATCAGCCACAAGCCAGCAGACTTTGTCACCAAACACTTCCCAACCATTTACGAGAAATTGCTGACGTTCGGTATTGATATCACCCAAGAGCCGATCCCGATTGTCCCAGCCGCTCACTATACCTGTGGTGGCGTAGTCGTCGACAAACAAGGCTTGACCGATCTCGATGGCCTTTATGCTATCGGCGAGGTCAGCTACACCGGCCTGCACGGGGCCAACCGTATGGCCTCTAACTCCCTGTTGGAGTGTGTGGTCTACGCCTGGGCAGCCGCTGAAAGCATTGCCGAGAAAATGGAGAGCGTCGAGCTTCCACCTTCGCTGCCTTTCTGGGACGAAAGCCAAGTCAGCTGCTCTGATGAAGAAGTCGTGATCCAGCACAACTGGCACGAGCTGCGCTTGTTTATGTGGGACTACGTGGGCATTGTCCGCACCACCAAGCGTCTTGAACGAGCGATGCGCCGGATCCAGCTGCTAAAAGACGAAACCGATGAGTACTACAGCAACTTCAAAGTTTCGAACAACCTGCTGGAGCTGCGCAACCTGCTCCAAGTTGCCGAACTCATGGTTCGCTGCGCTCTCGAGCGGAAAGAAAGCATCGGCCTGCACTATACCCTCGACTACCCCGAAGCTGTTGAGCAAGCCAAGCCAACCGTGCTGATCCCTGACCAGCAGTAATATCAGAAAAACAAAAACAAAAAAGCGAGGGCCATTTGGCCCTCGCTTTTCTTTATTGTGATTTGGCGCTCGTTAGACCCGGAATCCGGCAATTGCTTGTTCTAGCCCTTTTGCTTGTTGGGCCACAGCCTGAGCGGCTTGTACGTTGTCATGGGCGACCTGGGTGTTGAGTATAGTCAAATCGCTGATAGCTGAGACATTCTGCCCAACTTCACCCGACACTAAGCTCTGCTGCTCAACCGCCGCGGCGATCTGGTGACTGGTGTCCATTATCTGCTGCATATTCGCCATGATATGGTTGATTTGTCGCTCCGCACTTTCCGCCTGAGTCACACTCTGGCCACCCAGCTCGCGGCAATGACTAATATGCTCCACCACTTGTTCGGTCTGCCCCTGTAGGGAGCCAATAATAGTCGTAATTTCTTCCGTCGACTGACGGGTACGTAATGCCAAGGTCCGGACCTCATCAGCAACCACAGCAAAACCGCGCCCCTGTTCACCGGCCCGGGCGGCTTCAATAGCCGCATTTAGAGCCAACAAGTTGGTTTGCTCGGCAATATCTTTAATCACATCCAGCACCGAGCCAATATTAGTCGACAGGTTAGACAGGCTAGACACTTGCTCGCTGGTGCTGGCTAAATCGTCAGACAGCGTATCGATCTTATGTTTGGTATTCGTCACTTCCTGCAATCCATCGGTCGCCCCCTGAAAGCTACGCTCGGCATGCCCTGCGGCCACTTCTGTGTTATCAGCAATGTCGCGGATTGTCGCCCCCATTTCCGTCACCGCCGTGGCAACAGACTCGGTCTCGCTTTGCTGTTGACGTAGAGCTTGTTCGGACTCGTTACTCCGTTGCTGAAGCTGATTCGAGGCACCGCCCAATTCGGAAACCGCTACCTGTACCTCCCCCACCAATTGGCGCAAGCTCGCCAGCAGATAGTTAAAATTAACCGCCATCTCCGCCATCTCATCGTTACCAACCTGATCTGCGGTGCGGGTCAGATCATGGCTGGTTGCAATTTCTGCCATCAGCTGGCTCATCCCTGCCAAGCGGCGGTGGATGGACTGGCTAATCCACCCAGACAACCCCAACAGGGCCAACACAACCAGTACAACGGTTACCGACAAGACCGCAGTTAGCTGCTGCTGATCATCTGCCACGGTCTTATCCAACTGCTGCTTGACTGTCGAAAACATCTGTTCAACCTGGTGGGCCTGGCTGCGCATATCACCTAGCAACCCTTGATTATGGCTCAGGCCAATCTGTGTCAACTGCAAACGAGCCTGCTCAGCAGCCTGTTGGTAGCGCTGAAAGTTCTGGCCAAATAGCACAGACAGCTGCATTTCATGAGCCTGCTTCAATGCTAAATAATCCGCCACACTGTCTTGGTTTCCTTCCAGCACCATCACCTTGCTAGCCATTACCAGCGAAAATAACGGGCCAAGGCCTTCCCCTTGCACGCTGGCAGTATGGATAAGCGCATCCGTTGCAGCAAAGTACTCGCCTAGCATCCCCTCATCTTTGGATAGCCCAAGCTGTTGATAGCCAGTCATCAATGCCAACATCCCCTCGCGATACTTGGCCATCACGCCAGAAAATTGCTCCAACTGCGTAATAGACAATGACAAGTACTGAGCTTGACTAGCCAGCTCTGCCTGCAAGTCCTGGTAACGGGTATAGTTACTCTCGAATGTTGAACGGTATTTCATGTCCATCCGCATCATGAAATCTTTTTCATTTCGGCGTAGGTTCAATAGCGCGACTTCCATCTCTGTGACTGTCACCTTGGCTTGGTTGAGACGAACCACCCGCTCACCCGCCACCTGACCGATCAACAGTACAGCGCCCAATGCCACGACTGAAATCAGGGTCAGCCCCAACAATTTTAATTTTATTTTCATTACCCTTTCCACCGCGTTTCAACACTGATTCACCAGCACCCACTCATGTTAATCGGCCCGATAGCTATTCTCTGAAACAAAAGATGACGCTTTCATGACCAAGAGAAACAGTTCACACGAAAAGCCATCAAAACACGCAAAAATAGACCAGTTTTGACCCAATGTATGAATTAATTATTTACCAGGGTTAACCAGAGAGTGTTCGGTGATGATGGGAATACAGCGCTAGGCTACGGTAGGAGGCACCAGAGCATGCGTCTGGACATATCGGCAACCAAATCATTTGGCCACTGACTCCTTCAAGGTGCCAAACAAGAATTAGGCCAGTGCGGATTCGTGCGGTCTTTAGCCGCCACTGCTTTTTCTGCCAGCGAATATCCCCTTGATTGGAGATCTGCAGCCGGCCAGCCAATTGGCAAATATCGGCAAAGCGCCGCTCCCACTCATTAAACAGCCACCAGCCAACAACGAAAAAAACAGGCCAGGGAAAAGGCGAGAGGAAGGTACAAAGCAATAACAGAACAAGCGCACAGGCATACAGCGATGCCAGTGCGCACATTAAGCGGTAGGATGGTGTAAGGGTAAGATCAGCGAAGTTTGCTGTTGTTGTGGGCAACAATCTTATCGACCATTGCTGCATGTGCCGGGTTTTCACTGCGGCCATGCTGCATCATCCAAGTAAACAGATCGGGATCGTCACACGTCAGCAGCGAGATAAAATCCTGCTGCTCTTGCTCGGGGAGATCATCAAAACACTCGTCGAAAAACGGCATGATGAGCACATCCAACTCCAGCATGCCACGGCGGCAAGCCCACTTAACCCGTGCTTTTTCGTCTGCACTTAACATTTTACAACCTCATGATTGGATCCCGGAGCGACCGTAAAAAGACCTAAACCGATGAAGGTAGCCCCGGATGTTAACAATGCTCACCATACTAGCAGCCCGTATTGCCAGCGACCATGAGGTAGCACAAACATTGCCCCGAGTTGAGAGCTAGGATCTATTTTGCTGCGCAGGTTATGGCAAGCAAACACGAACGACAATATCTGACCAACTTCCTCAAGTAATATTGCTGACAAATCACAATCCGCGCTTTAACATAGACATAAATGATTTCTCAACTGGACGTCCCATGAGCAACTGGTCTGAAAACCTCAATTTTGATCGCCTTTCCCTAGCAACCGGCGATGCCCTACCATCTCTTGCCTTGGTCGATCTTGCCAACTGGGCGCTGGTAACCCTGATCGGCGACGACAAAAAATCGTACTTACAAGGTCAGGTGACCTGTGATGTGGTGGGCCTTGCCGCAGAGCAAAGCACCCTTGCCGGTCATTGTGATGCTAAAGGTAAATTGCGTACCGTATTTCGTTTGTTCCACCACAATGATGGCTATGGTTTCTTGCAGCGCCGCAGCATTATGGATACCCAACTACCTGAGTTGAAGAAATACGCCATTTTTTCCAAAGTCGATATCGAAGCCAGTACTGATATTCTACTGGGTATTGCAGGTAGCGATGCAGACGCCCAAGTCACCCAGCTGTTTGGTGGCGAAGGCGATGTCCGTGCAATCCAAGGTGGTACTGCGGTCAAGATTGACTCCCTGCGCTGGCTGCTAGCACTCAACGCTGACGCGGCCAATGACGTTGCCAGCCAACTGGCAGCCACCGCGACACTGAGCGATGATAGCCTGTGGGATCTTTATGACATCCACGCTGCCATCCCGAGCATCAATGCGGCAACCGAGCTAGAATTCATCCCACAGGCGGTCAACCTTCAGGCCTTGGGTGGGATCAGCTTTACCAAAGGCTGCTATACCGGTCAGGAAACCGTGGCACGCGCCAAGTACCGCGGTATCAACAAGCGTGCGATGTACATTGTCAGCGGCCCAGCAAATCAATGCCCGCAAGCTGGCGACAGTCTAGAGCGCAGCGTAGGCGAAAACTGGCGCAAGGGCGGCACCATCGTCGCCGGTTACCAATTCGGCGATGGCCAAGCAACCGCATTAGTCGTATTGCCAAACGATCTGGACGAAGGTACGGCTTTCCGTCTGGCTGGTACCGAAGGTGTATGGCATCAGCAAGCGCTTCCGTACTCACTGGACGACAACAGCTAAGCCATGAATACCCCGGTTACCCATTACTTAGACAACGAAGGCGTGGAATATCGCCTTCTTCATCATAGCCAGCCGGCCAAAACCATAGAGGAAGCCGCCCGCGAAAGGGGGGTTGATCCCGAGCAGATGGTAAAATCCATCTTGCTCAGAGATATGGGAGGATTCCATGTGCTGGCGTGCGTGCCCGGCCCGGCCCAAGTTGATCCCAAAAAGGTCCGAGCGATGTTCGGCTGCCGTCGCATGACATGCGCCGATCCCAGTGATGTCGAAAAAGTCACAGGGCTGGTGATAGGAACAGTCGCACCGATCGGACTCAAGCGTCCTCTTCCGGTTATTTTCGATCACCAGATCACCGCCCACACTTGGGTCAATATCAGTAGTGGCGACCGAATGGCCGGCGTCGAATTAGCAACCGATGATCTGTTGGTACTGTGTGATCCTATGTTTGCCGATATCTGCCGTTAAATGGGAGCTGCATGAACAATATCAACTGGCGAGGCATTGACCTCAACCTGCTGGTCGCCTTTTCGGCTCTGATGGAAACTCGCAGTGTCACCAAAGCTGCCGCTAAGCTGTCCATCGGCCAATCAGCCATGAGCCATAACCTGTCACGGTTACGCGCCTTGCTTGATGATCCGCTGTTCGAACGCCGCGGCCACCAGATGATAGCCACCGAGAAAGCGATTGAGCTCACCCCGGTGGTCGAGCATATCCTCCAGCTGATCACCAGCGAAATCCTCCAGCCGGATAAGTTCTCCGCCGAAGACTATCAAGGCACTCTGAGGATCGGCCTGACCGACTATGCCGAATTGCTGTTCGCCCCAGCGTTGTTCGATGCTCTCCGCAAGGCGGCGCCGCACAGCCAACTCAGCTTCTGCAATGTTGACCGCAACAATTACCAGCAAGCAACCGAAAGCCAGAAAATCGACCTTATCATCGGCTCGATGACCAACTTACCCCATGAGTTCGATAGCCAGTACCTGTATACCGAAGACCATGTCTGTCTATTCGATGCTAAAGCGACCGGTTTATCCTCACCAATTGATCTGGCTAGGTATATCCAAACACCGCAGGCCTTGGTCTCCCCAGATGGCAAACTGATAACCAATATCGACAACCAGTTACAACAGCAGGGTTTCCAGCGCCATATTGCAGTAGGCTCCAGCAGCTTTCTGACCATCCGTCACCTGCTTAGTGGACGAAACTTGCTATGCGTGGTGTCGACCCTGATGGCCAGGCTTGATGTATTCAATGATGAGCTGAGCCAATGCCGTCCGCCGGTCGATATTCCCGACTTCGATATCAACATGCTATGGCTACGCCGCAATACCAACCACCCTCGTTTGGAATGGCTGCGCCAATGCGTCGGCGACGCCGTCACCCAACGGATTGAAGAGCTGCGTAAAGCTCATTGATATCGAGGAGCAACAGCGAAAGAGTGATACAAAAAAGCGCAGATGGGTATCTGCGCTTTTTCTTTACAACAGCGACTACAAGTTAGCGTTTTGATTCCGGCTCGCTGATTTGATAAAGCTTGTGCTCATCACAGGGCTCCTTACAGCCACACTCCTTGTCGACCCCGACATTGGCAAGCCCGCCACAGCTCCCCTGGATGGCTTTTTTGCGAAAGATCCAGCCAATAGCCATCGCCCCAATCACCAGCACAAAAATTAATACCGTCAACAAATAGGTCATAGCTTAAACCCTCCAATCTTGGTCAGCCCCTGCACATTGGCATTACCACTGGCTGTCATACCTATTTTAGCGGGCTTCACTGTTTTTTTGCTGCCGCAACCACAGCCACAGCCGCCTTTCTCGCGCTTGCACGGCCGCCCCTGCTCGGCAGTCAGCAACGGTTCACGGCCAACGCTGCCATCCAATACATCTTGCACCGCCGCACGGTTGGGAACCCTAAACACTGAAAAGCCCGCTCGTAGCAAGCGGGCTAGCGAACGCTGGCCGACATTGCCAAGCAATAACGTCTTAACATTATGCTCTGCCAATTGCGCCTGAAGCTGCTTTTTATGCTTGCATCCTACTTCTTTGCGGCCTTGGTTAATCAATTCGGCAATCAATTGTCCTTGTTCATCGTAAACAACAAAGCCGGCAGCTTTTCCGAAATGCCCTGCCACTTCATGATGTGGTGTGACGGCGATGGCTATTGACATGATGGCTCCTTTTCATTGTTTGGCTGGACAATAGTATCCAGCTCTAGTGCCATACCCTTGACCAAGGCGCTCGCCACTTTATGCCTTGCCGCAGCAACGATATTGCCCAAGGTCTGGCGGGATACCCCAAGCTCCTGCGCAGCAGCCTGCTGGCTGAGCCCATTGAGATCGACAAGTCTTAAAGCCTCTAATTCATCAGCTGCAAGCGAAAGGGAGGCGAGTTCAGACATTGGCACCCCATTGGGCTTGAAACAGCTATAAGCTGGGCGACAACGGATCCGCCGCTGGATTTTCGGTCTAGGCATAGTTCACTAATAATCTAATCGCTAAAAACACCATTATTGGCATATGCTAATAATAATCTTTGATCAAAAACAGTTTTCGAGCAGATCCGTCCAGTCGGGACAATCAGCATTTTCATCTGTTTAGCACAGCCTGCTACTTTTCAATTGGTTTATTTATGAACGATTTAGCTATTGGGATCTCCGCACTGGTTTTCCTTTTTAGGTCAGAATCAATATCTAAGTGACTAAAATCGTTTAACTAAATGCAAATCATGCAAAAAACAATGAATAATATGCCAGAGCGATAACTTAATTCACGATATAAAACAAAAGTATAAAACTCCATCCAACGCGCCAAGGGTAAAAGAAATAGTAGTTATTAAGTTATTTAACATCACTATTATGCTGAAGACATCACAAAAGCATAATGCGCATTGTTTTATAATTCCTGCCGTCAAATACAAAAGGAAAGGTTGGCTAACTATGCGGATGTTCAAACGCTACGTGCCGAAAATGATCGCAAAGCACGTAAGTCGTTTATTCAGTGGAAGGATCTACATTGATGGTCGAGGCGGCTATGAGTTCAACAACGGTCAATTGTTGGTGCCAGTGAAGGCCCAACATCGCCATTACCAAACGGTAAGTGAAATTAATCAGGAAATTCGTCGCCTTAAAGACTGCTAATCTCGCAGAAAAAGAAAAGCCCATTACGGGCTTTTCTTTTATCAAGGCATAGAAAGCTAATCAGGTCTTAGTCACTGTCTTCATCAACCAAGTCCGAGTAGCTATCAGCATCGAGCAAATCGGCAAACTCTCCCTCATCTTCGACCTTTATCTGGAACAACCAACCGTCACCATAAGGGTCACTATTGACCAGCTCTGGTGAACCTTCCAAGTCTTCATTGATGGCAATCACAAATCCGGATAACGGCGCATAAATATCAGACGCCGCCTTCACCGACTCTGCGACCGCACAATCTTCACCCGCTTCCGTTACGGCATCAATTTCCGGCAGATCAACAAACACCATATCACCCAGCAATGATTGGGCATGATCGGTAATACCCACCGTATATACCCCATCACCTTCGGGACGGATCCATTCATGGGTATTGGTAAACTTCAACTCAGAGGGAATATCGCTCATAGTGAAACTTCCTTATGAAAGCCTGCCTATCGCACTCTCAATGCGGCCAGCAGAATCAGTTATCGCAGGGAGAGCAAAAGCCAGTATTTGTTCGGCTAACAAGATGAAATCTAACGCCTGGGCCAGTTACTGCCAGCTCTGTTTTTTTCCTGATATTTAATGTAGGAGAAAATCACCAAATTGGATAACAATTTTTTGTCATTTCCGTGAATCCCCACCTTTCACCACGCTTTGTTTCCGAGCTGACTTCCTTAAGAGAACCAATGAATACAAAAAAGCCGCCCGTTTGAACTGGCGGCTCTTGGCTTGACTCGGCTGTTGGATATTAACTTAGTAGCGGGCTAACTCTGGTAGTTCACCACTGAGTCCCAAGGCCCGGCGCATAAACTCGTCCTTCACACCCGGCGCCTTGTCGGCAAACAGCATACCCAAATCGCGGACCAGCTTTTTGGCCGGATGACTGCCGTCGAACAGATCCCTGAAGCCCTGCATCGCCACGAGCATTTTCGCCGCTTCAGCTTTACGCCAACGCTCATAGTGGCGCAGGTGACTCTGACGACCGATATCTTTCTCTTCCAGCCACAGTTGCTTGAGCTCTTGCGCCAAGCTCGCCGCATCCAACAAGCCAAGGTTGACTCCCTGACCGGCAAGCGGGTGGACCGTATGGGCAGCATCCCCGACCAGAGCGACACGCTCACGGACAAAGTCACGGGCATAGCGCATCTTCAGCGGGAAGGCCTGTCGCTCACCTTCAACAGAACACAAGCCAAGGCGGTTATCAAACGCAGCGGTCAGATGTTTGTTGAACTCCGGCTCTGGCATTTCACACAACTGGTTTGCCTCTTCAGGCGGTAATGACCAAACAATCGAGCACAGATCCGGCTCAGCCAACGGCAAGAAAGCCAATGGCCCTTCAGGGCGAAAGATCTGGCGCGCCGTGTCTTGGTGCGGTTCACTGCATCGAATATTGGCAACAATAGCACTGTGGCCATAGTCCCAGTGAGTCAATGGTATATCTAGCTGCTGGCGCAACCAGGAATTGGCGCCGTCGGCACCGACCACCAGCTTAGCGGTCAAGTTACGGCCTGACTCTAAACTCAACCAAGCCTCACTCTCGCCAAAAGCAATGCTCTGGCAACGCTCCGGCGCCAGCAGAGTGACATTTGGCAGTTGCTTAACACAATCCATCAACGATAACTGAATGACCCGGTTTTCAACAATATGTCCCAAATCAGGCTGGGCCAGTCGTGCTGCATCAAAGGCAATATTGGCAAAGCTGTCCTGCTCCCATACCTGCATCTTGCTGTACGGCGCCATTCGGCGGGCAGCAATACCCTCCCAGGCACCCACTCGGCGCAGGATACGTTCACTGGCCCGACTCAGTGCCGAGACCCGGACATCCGGTAGCGGAGCAAGCTCCGTATCAGGTAACTTACCTTCAATCACCGCAACCCGTAGTTCGGTATCAGCAAAAGCAGCAGCCAAAGTAAGGCCGACCATACCGCCGCCAATAATAGCGACATCAACACTTTGCATCATGATTATCTATCTACCTGTCCCATCGCCCGCCGTACCAGCGGGGCTTTCAATACATCGACACATTCCATCGCCATCAAACCAAGGTTACGGCCGGCAACAAAAGGTATGCTATCGTTGGCAAAAATACCGACCAAGCCCGCGGTCATGCCAATCGTCGCTTCACGATCCGGCTCCCGACGCTGGCGGTAATGGCTCAATACCCGAGAGTGTCCAGCATCACCGGTGCGAGCCCACTCACGGCAGATTTCCTCGGCCAGACTCATCACATCACGCAAGCCAAGGTTGAACCCCTGACCAGCAATCGGATGCAGCGTCTGCGCCGCATTTCCCACCACGGCGACCCGATGAGAGGCTAGGCGAAGAGATTGGCGCAATAACAATGGATAGGCATGGCGTACACCGGCGTGGCTCAAGCGGCCGAGGCGCCAACCGAAGGCCTGCTGAAGCTTGGCAAGAAACGTCTCGTCACTCCAACCCATCACTTCAGCTTGATCGTCAGGGCGAATACACCACACCAATGAACTCCGACCTTCCGACATTGGCAGCAAAGCAACCGGCCCATGCGGGGTAAAACGTTCAAACGCTCTGCCCTGATGCGCCTCATCTGTAGTTACATTGGCGATCACCGCCACCTGTTCGAAGTCATATTCACTACGACCTAGACCCAGCATGTCGCCAACAGATGACTGGGCACCATCGGCGGCAACCACCAAACGGCAGTGCAATTGGTCGCCATTGTCCAAGATCAAATCAACACCATGCTGATGTCGTTCGATCTCAGCGATCTTGGCTGGACAAATCAGATCAATACGATCCAACTTTGCCAACTTGTGATGGAAGGCCCGTCCGGCATCAGTCAATTCAACCACGTAACCCAAAGCATCCACCGCCCGCTCACGGGCATCAAGGTGGACCATACCGGCGTGGCCACGATCTGAAACATGGATCTGGGAAATGGCGGTTGCCACACCAGAAAGTGCCTGCCAGCATCCGATACTGTCGAGCTGCTGGACCGAGCCTAGAGAAATGGCAATGCTTCGCGCGTCATAGCCGGGGTGCAGATCCAGCTTCGGCTCTACCGCTTCGACGACAGCAATACGAAGCTTTCCGGCCCCCAGTTTATCCAATGCAATTGCCAAGGTTGCGCCGGCCATTGCACCACCGGCTATCACGACATCGTACTGCTTCACATCTGTCCCTTAACTGAAAGTACTGTACTTAGTGAAGAACTGGCTTAGTGAAGAGTTGGCTTGTCAGCTAGGTCAGCCGTTTCATCTTCAGCTTCACCGCGCTGGCTCAGACCGATCAGGCACGTCAATACGCACTCCGGCACATAAGCCACCACGTTATCAAATAGCATCGCCTGCTCTTGCATATCTTCGTCTTCATCAACGCCAAGCTGGGCAATTTCTTCCAACGCAGCCACCGCCTCGGTGACATCGTCAGACAACTGCTGCTTATTCATCCCCATCAGACCGAGGCCAGAAATAAAATTGGTCACCCATTCACTCAGAGCCTCGGCACGGAGCATCAGCTCAGCGTCTTCGCCAGGAAGCAGCAATTCAACCGTGAAATCAACGTCAGCCAGTTCGGCAGCCGTCGAGGTGAAAAGGGTTTGGGTCAAGCCGCCCAGCTCGCGAGCTGCCGCGTCAAACACCGAGCGCACAACCGTTTTGGCACCATCGGTCATCGCGTCGCCCTGATTGGCATAGTCGCAAACTGGTGCCAGCCACTGTTCACCGTCAACAGCCATACCACCGCAAATCATCCCGCAGATCAGGCCATGCAGCTCTGACGGGGTAACGGCTAGGCCTTGCTCTTTCAGCATTGGCTCTAGGGTTTCATAGGCAGGAAGTTTTGGGTCGCTCATGGGCTATTCACCTTATTGTCATGGGGCTAAATCGTCTTTATGGTATGCTACCACTTATACAAAAGATCAGTCACTCGCCATTTCCCGTCTAATTTACCTCAATCTGGTTAATATCTGATTAATTAGACAGATTTAGGTCTAAAGCATGACGGGCTCACTTGCATGTTGATAGGGCTTTTTCTATATTGGGCCTCCTAGCGCATATCGCAGCGGAATGCCAAATTGGACGATCTGGCACGGAGCAGATTAAACATTTATGAGTAACCAGGCAGTAGAAATTCAGGTATATGGCCGCAGCTTCAAGGTGAACTGCCCAGCAGGCCAGGAAGACGCCCTGCGTGCAGCAGCCGCCGATTTTGATCAGCGCTTAAAAGATCTTGCCGAGCGAACCAAAATCACTAACGCCGAACAGCTGCTGATGTTTACCGGTCTAAACATTTGTAACGAGTTGCATAGCGAGCGCCAAGAACAACAGCGCAATGCTGAAAAACTATCCAATAGAATCAATGAGATGGAAGATTTATTGGAGAAAGCATTGCAATATCAGCCAAAGCGTTGATAATGAATTGACCCTGGGGTGTGCGTCAGCGGATTAACGTCCCCGAGCCGATAAGCAAAAACCCAGGATCAGCTTTGATTAGCTATTGAGCAAGCTCGGCCCGTACCGAGAAGCCTGCGGTTAATGTTGCTGATCCACCTTGAACATCTGGTTCAAGGGCCACAATGCGCAACGGCACCTTGGGGCATACCTTTTCAGATGCGCTTACGCAGCAAGTACTGCTGACAGCCATCGCCCTCTATTCCTCAGAACCTTTTGTCATTGGACGACCTATGAGATCTGCGGTACCTGCATCAGCCACCCGGCAGCAACTTCGCAAGCGAACCCGTGAACATCGACGTCAGTTAACATCCGTTCAGCAGACAGATGCCGCGCGCGATTTACTCGAACACTGCAAGCAGGCCAGCAGCCTACTACAAGCTCAGCATATTGCCCTCTATCTCGCCAACGATGGTGAGCTCGATACCACTCCTGTGATCGAATGGTTGTGGCAGCAAGGAAAAGAGGTCTACCTACCGGTACTCCACCCATTTAGCAAAGGCCATTTGCTGTTCCTCCACTACACGCCAACAACGAGGATGAACCGCAACTGCTATGGCATTCAAGAGCCAGTTTTGGATATCCGACTCGTCAAACCAGTCATTGAGCTCGATACTATCTGCACTCCTCTGGTTGCGTTCGACAATACCGGCCAGCGCCTAGGGATGGGAGGGGGGTATTACGACCGAACCTTGAGCCTGTGGCACAATGAACGACGTGGTCCGCGCCCCGTTGGTTTGGCCCATGATTGCCAACAAGTCGACAGCCTGCCGTTTGAAGCCTGGGATGTCCCGCTCCCCGAGATCATCACCCCGTCGTACCATTTTCACTGGTAAGTACCGATAAACAAGGCTTAAAAGCGGTGATATTGACAAAAAACCACCACCTAGACGCAATCGTTTGTCTTTTCTGTGCCACACCCCCCACCTTAAGCTTATGTTATTAATAGAATTGTCTTTTTCCTCCAACTTAGGTTGCATTTATCCGGCCAGATAAGGACTGACGCCAGACCGCTATTTGGCTATAATCAGCGCTCCGCGCAACGTTTGTCATCACTAGGAGATAAGCATGACACAAGATGAAATGAAGAAAGCTGCTGGCTGGGCTGCTCTAGAGTACGTAAAGAAAGGCAGCATTGTAGGTGTCGGTACTGGCTCGACGGTTAATCACTTCATCGATGCTTTGGCTACCCGCAAAGAAGAAATCAAAGGTGCAGTATCAAGTTCTGTCGCGTCTACCGAGCGTCTTGAGCAAATCGGTATCCCTGTATTTGATGCCAACGAAGTCTCTAGCCTAGATATTTATGTTGATGGTGCTGACGAAATCAACGGCGAATACGACATGATCAAAGGCGGCGGCGCAGCCCTGACCCGTGAAAAAATCGTGGCCGCGATTGCCAAACAGTTTATCTGTATTGTTGATGACACCAAGCAAGTTGATGTACTTGGTCAATTCCCGCTACCGGTTGAAGTGATCCCGATGGCGCGCTCATACATCGGCCGCGAATTAGTTAAACTTGGTGGTGATCCCGAGTACCGCGAAGGCTGTGTCACCGACAACGGCAATATGATCCTAGATGTCCACAACATGGCCATCACCGATCCGAAAGCAATGGAAGACTCAATCAACGCCCTACCGGGTGTCGTGACTGTTGGTCTATTTGCCCACCGCGGTGCTGATGTCCTGCTTGTCGGCAGCCCTGAAGGCGTGAAAAAATTCGAAAAGTAATCATCTAGCGCTTTTTTAGCTTGGTCTATAAGAAAAAAGGCGCTTTAAGCGTTACTCACTTTCAAAACGGCATAATATATGCCGTTTTTTATTATCAATCCTGTAATATTCTTACCCATTCTGGTCAATTTTTGATAACTTAACTGGCAGCATGTAAGCAAACCGAATGTGGTGCTCATGGATTGCCCGTATACAGGAAATCTATTCCTTCCTTTTCCTGCCTCTACCCAGCTCCCATGAGCCCCTCTGCCACCAGCGTTAAGGATGAGTATCAATGGCTAAAATTTCACTGGAAAAAGACAAAATAAAGATCCTGCTGTTAGAAGGCGTCCACCCTTCTGCAATTGAGGTACTACAGCAGGCTGGTTACAGCAACATCGAATACCACAAAGGCTCCCTTTCCGGTGACGAGCTGCTTGCCGCCATTGCCGACGCCCATTTCGTAGGCATCCGCTCCCGTACCCAGCTGACAGAAGAAGTCTTCAGTGCCGCACAAAAGCTGATTGCCGTCGGCTGTTTCTGTATTGGCACCAACCAGGTTGAACTGAGTGCCGCCGCCAAACGCGGGATCCCGGTCTTCAACGCCCCGTTCTCTAACACCCGGAGCGTGGCTGAGCTGGTACTGGGGGAGATCCTGTTACTGCTTCGCGGTATTCCTGAAAAAAATGCCAAGGCCCACCGTGGCGAGTGGTTCAAATCAGCTGACCAGTCTTTCGAAGCCCGTGGCAAGCGCCTCGGTATTATCGGTTATGGCCATATCGGTACCCAACTTGGGATCTTAGCTGAAAACCTCGGTATGAAGGTGTACTTCTACGACATCGAAAACAAGCTGTCACTGGGTAATGCGACCCAAATACCATCGATGACCGAACTGCTCAACAAATGTGATGTAATCAGCCTGCACGTGCCGGAAACCCCAGAAACCCAAGACATGATGGGGGTCGAGGAATTCGCTCGCATGAAACCAGGTTCTATTTTCATCAACGCAGCCCGTGGTACCGTGGTCGATATCGACTCACTGTGCAGCGCGCTGGAAAGCAACCATATTGCCGGCGCGGCAATCGATGTGTTCCCGGTTGAACCGAAAACCAACAACGATCCGTTCGAAAGCCCATTGGCCAAATTCGACAACGTATTGCTGACACCGCACATCGGTGGCTCAACCCAGGAAGCACAAGCGAATATTGGTATTGAAGTAGCAGGCAAGATGGCCAAGTACTCAGACAACGGCTCGACCCTGTCAGCGGTTGGTTTCCCAGAAGTATCCCTGCCTGAGCACAGAGAATGCTCGCGCTTGCTGCACATTCACGAAAACCGCCCGGGGATCCTCAACCAGATCACCACCATCTTTGCTGAAGAAGGGATCAACATCGCCGCCCAGTACCTGCAGACAGGCCCTGAGATCGGCTATGTGGTTATTGATGTCGAGACCGAACGATCGGAAGAAGCCCTGTCGAAGCTAAAACTGATCGACGGCACTATCCGCGCCCGTATCCTGCACTAATCACAAACGGTTACCAAGATCGAAAAAGGAGAGCTCAACGCTCTCCTTTTTACATCAAATCCTAGATGCGAGATCCTGGTTCCTAGGCGTAATATTCTAGGATCCAGACTCTAGGTTCTTTTACTCTTCCAGCTTAAACACCACTTCGACCCGGTCACGAATAATGATCTGGGTATCCTGGTAGCTGACGGCATTCTCCGGTGCAGCGTCCATCGCCATACGCATCATCATCGGGCGTGGTTGGCTTGCTTGATAAGAGATCTGCCATACCCCATCCAAGGATTCACCAAATCCTTTAGCCAGCGATTCCGCCTTGGCAATGGCATCTTTGATTGCCGCCTGGCGCGCTTGCTCCATATACTCGTTTTCGTTGCTAACCTTAAGCTCAATATTATTGATGCGGTTGATACCGTCGCCTAGAGCACTATCAAGATAGGTATTGAGGTTATCCAACGTATTAACCGTTACTGTCACATGGCGGCTGGCACGGTAGCCCTTGAGCTCCGGCTCTTTGTCTTTCGGATAGCGATACTGAGGTTGCAGGCTGATATTGGCGCTTTGGATTTGATTGCGATCCAGGCCCTGCTCAAGCAAGCGCGCCACAAATGCTTCAACGGCTTTATCCACTGCTTGCTTGGCGTCTTTTGCCGTTGGACGGATCTCTTCGACAGCAACGGCAAACACGGCCATATCAGGCTGTGCAGTGACCTCGCCGTTACCGGTTGTCTGCAAATGCGGAACACTCACCGTAGCTGCAGCCATGCCACTGGTACCCAACAAACCCAACCCTAACATTACTGTGACAAGTTGTTTTTTCATCTGGCCTATTCCTATTTTATTAATCTATTTTTTCATGCGTTGTCCATATGACAACGGTCAGAGACAAAAGATTCCCTTCTTTAGAATCTTTTTGTACATTGTTTTATATTTTATTGCGGCAAAACCTTCGCGGCGTACTGGGTCATCTGCTCAGATAAGTCAGACAATACCCCACTCTCCAATGCCCAGTGATGCCAGTACATTCTGCGGGTCAGGAAAATATCCGGAGTCAGGTTAACCAATGTACCAACATCAAGCTCCTGCTGGATTTGGATCCGAGGAATAAGACAATAGGCAATGCCTTCCACCGCCATCCTGACAAAGGCCTCCGACGAGCGTACCGTGTGCTTCATAACGCTGCCAAAAGGCAGATTGAAATGCTGATGGATAAATCGCTCGTGCATATCATCGTGATAATCGAATGCAACACCGGGTGCAGCCAGCAAGGTGTCACGGTTTACCCCTTGGGCAAAATACTTATTGGCAAAAGACGGGCTGGCCACACAGAGAAAATCCACCCTGCCAAGATAATCAGCCACACATCCCGGCATCGGGGTAGATTCCATACTGATCGCCCCAACCACCTCGCCACCGCGCAGTTTATCCAGTGTTCGGGATTCGTCTTCGATCATCAGGTTGAGCTCAATCCGCCTTGAGCGTAACAAAGGGCTCAGTGCCGGCAGCAGCCAAGTGGCCAGACTGTCGGCGTTGGTCGCGATAGACACCGACAATGGCTGACTGCTGTCATCCGGTGTCAGCTCGGGTAACAGCTCTTGCTCGAGCAGGCGCACCCGGCGATAAAGCCCCAGCATTTTCTGTCCAGCCGCCGTTGGCCGTGGCGGCTGCTCTCTGACCAGCATGGGTTGGGCCATCAACTTTTCCAACTGCTTGATCCGCTGTGACACCGCCGATTGGGTAATACATAAGTACTCTGCTGCCCGCTCAAATCCCCGTTGGGATATCACCGCATCAAGCGCTTCAATCCATCGATAATCCAGTCCTCGCATCTTTTTTTCACCTGCTTTGTATCTGCATCGCACGCTTATTAGAAAGTCTAATATTACATAAATCTTATTAGTTGTACTTAACAATAGCGGCAGGAGTATGCTTGCGCCAACACTTTCAACCCGGCCTCCCAGATACAGGGAGAAACCGAAATATTAATAAATAAGGTAAGCAGTAAAATGAGCATTTGGGCGTTATTACAAGGATTTGGACTCGGCGCATCGATGATTATTCCAATCGGAGCACAGAACGCCTTTGTCCTCAACCAAGGGATCAAGCGTAACCACCATCTCACTACGGCCACCGTCTGCAGCGTGCTTGATACCTTGTTTATCAGCTTAGGTATCTTCGGCGGCGGTGCTTTGCTATCCAGCAATGAAACCTTGCTGGCCAGTGTTACTGTCGGCGGGATCTTGTTCCTGACCTTTTATGGCTGCCTGTCATTAAGTAGTGCCCTGCGCAAGCCTTCCGAACAAGAGCAGAGCAAAGCGGTGTTGGCCCGCGGCCGCCGTGCAGTGATCCTCGGAGCACTGGCTGTCACCGTGCTTAACCCACACATGTACCTCGACACAGTGGTCATTCTGGGCTCTATCGGCGGCCAATTTGAAGGCAATGACCGAGTAGCCTTTGCCATCGGTACCATCTTGGCATCATTTGCCTGGTTCTATACGCTATCGCTGGGTGCCGCTAAATTAGGGCCGACATTGTCAAAACCCAAAGTAAAACGCGGAATCGACCTCGCCGTTGCCGCTATGATGTTCTTCATCGCCAGCCATCTGGTACAGGGATTATGGAGCCAATATGCAGTTTGAGAAGTTAGAACAAATTTACCTGAGTAATCTGGCCTTGTTTGGGCAAACCAGTGTCAGCTACCAACAATGGCAGCATGAAGCCATTTTGGATTATGAGACCGATGAGAAGATTGCTAACGAGCTTGGCTGGACAGCCGCTCCGACCAAGAGTCTGTTCATGCGCCTCAAGGGCGGTGGCCACAGCTTGTTGCTGACTCACCGCGACAGCCGGCTCGACAGCAAACTGGTCAAGCAGGTACTGGGAAAGAAAGTGTCAGTGTGCAGTCATGAAGAAATGGCTGAGGTGATAGGCTGTGTACCCGGCGCAGTCTGTCCGTTCGGCCTGCCAGAAGAGATCTCACTCTTGATAGATCCGATTCTTTACCAGCATGATGAACTGATGTTTACCCCGGGTAAACCGGAGCTAACCTTTGCTTTTGCCAGCCGCGATCTCGACAAACTGCTGGCGGCACTGCCCAATACAGTGATCCCATTGCCGACCGCTAAGATCGGATAAAAAATGGAGCCTTACGGCTCCATTTTTTATTGGTATCGATATTACTGCTCAAGGGCCTTGTTGAGGTGGACATCCATCTGCGGATACGGGATCCCGATGTTTTCTTTATCCAGTTCTTCTTTGATAGCCTGCATCAAATCGAAGTATACCGCCCAGTAATCAGCCGTATTCACCCAAGGGCGTACCGCGAAATTAACTGAGGAATCAGCCAGTGCCAATACACCAACCGTTGGCTCAGGATCTTTCAAGATACGCGCATCGGCTTCTATCACCCGAGTCAGCACCGCTTTGGTATGTTTGAGATCAGCATCGTAAGAAACACCTATCACCAAGTCGATTCGACGGGTGTTATGGCGTGAATAGTTGGTGATTGGGCCACCAATGACCCCCGCATTCGGTACTACCACCATTTTATTGTCTGGGGTTTTCAAGATGGTAGAGAACACTTGGATCGATTCAACCGACCCAGATACCCCACCAATCTCAACAAAATCCCCCGACTTAAACGGACGGAAAGCTACGATAAGTACACCGGCAGCAAAGTTTGACAGCGAGCCCTGCAAGGCCAAGCCAACGGCTAAACCAGCGGCACCGATCACAGCAACGACAGATGCCGTCTGTACACCGACACGGCCCAAAGCAGCAATCAGTACAATCACAAACAACAGATAGCGTACGAGCGATTGAAGGAATTCAACAACCGCCTCGTCCATATCTTTTCTGCGCAGCATTTTTGCCACGCCATTAGCAATACTCTTGGTGATGATATTACCAATAAACAGGATCAACAACGCAGACAGGATATTCACCCCGTACTGGATCAGTAATTCCTGATTGTCAGCGACCCAAGTGCCAGCACTGAGTACGCCATTGGTCAGATCATTATCTTTGATGGTATCCACTACCGTATCCGCAACATCTGTGACGGTATCCGTTACGGTATCTGTAACACTACTCTCACTCATACCTTTCTCTTCCTGCAAATATTATTTCCTTTCCCACAAAAAATAGCAGCGGGAGCACAAATAATCATAGGCTTAATTATGTAAATTACTTATGCAATCATCACTATAACAGTGATTTTCTATGAATAGGCCAGAATAACAGCCTTTTTTCGCGGCAAGATAATACTCCGGAGACTAAAAAAACACCAACAAAAATTTGCAGGCAAGCAAGCGTGAATGACAGGCACAAAAAAACCCGCCGAAGCGGGTTTTTTCTTAACTTAGCGCAGGACGTAAAATTAAAGTACGTCGATAGCGTTAAGGTCAGAGAATGCTTTCTCTAGGCGAGCAACCATTGAAGACTGACCAGCACGTAGCCATACGCGTGGATCGTAGTACTTCTTGTTTGGCGCAGCTTCACCAGTTGGGTTACCAATCTGGCCTTGTAGGAAGTCACGGTTTGCAGCTTCGTATTGACGAACGCCATCCCAGTTAGCCCACTGAGTATCAGTATCGATGTTCATTTTGATAACACCGTAACCGATAGACTCTTGGATTTCTGCTTCAGAAGAACCAGAACCACCGTGGAATACGAAGTTTAGTGCGTTACCAGCAATGCCGAACTTCTCTGCACAGTATGCCTGAGAGTCACGTAGGATAGTTGGAGTAAGAACAACGTTACCCGCTTGGTAAACACCGTGTACGTTACCGAAAGAAGCAGCGATAGTGAAACGAGGGCTGATAGCAACTAGTTTCTCGTATGCGTAAGCTACGTCTTCAGGAGAAGTGTACAGCTCAGATGCGTCCATATCAGAGTTATCAACGCCGTCTTCTTCACCACCAGTACAACCTAGTTCGATTTCTAGTGTCATACCCATCTTAGCCATACGCTCTAGGTACTTACCAGAGATCTCGATGTTCTCTTCTAGAGACTCTTCAGAAAGGTCAATCATGTGAGAAGAGAATAGAGGCTTACCAGTTTGTGCGAAGAATTCTTCACCCGCGTCTAGTAGACCGTCGATCCATGGAAGAAGTTTCTTAGCAGCATGGTCAGTGTGAAGAATTACTGGCACACCGTAAGCTTCAGCTACAGCGTGTACGTATTTAGCACCAGCAACAGCACCTTTAATCTGTGCTTCTTGACCTTCTAGCTTCAGGCCTTTACCAGCGAAGAATGCAGCACCGCCGTTAGAGAACTGAACAACAACTGGTGCTTTAACTTTTGCAGCAGCTTCTAGAACAGCGTTTACAGAGTCAGTGTTAACAACGTTAACCGCTGGAAGTGCGAACTTGTGCTCTTTAGCAATTTCAAAAACTTTCTGTACGTCGTCGCCAGAAATAACACCAGGTTTTACAAAATCGAAGATCTTAGACATAACAATAGTCCTATTTGCCTTGTTGTCTTATATAAACAAAAAACTGTGCAATCGTTTGCGAAGCGCCCATATTCTACAAAAACATGACATTATTCACAAACGATTAGTGCGGAAGTGCTTTGCCGGAACTCCCGCCCTCAAATTACTTAAGCTTTTGCACGCTCTTCTAGCATAGCAACAGCAGGAAGTACTTTACCTTCAACGAACTCAAGGAATGCACCGCCACCTGTAGAGATGTAAGAAACGTCAGCTTTGATACCGAACTTGTCGATAGCTGCTAGCGTGTCACCACCACCGGCTACAGAGAAACCTGCAGATTCAGCGATTGCTTTAGAAATACCAGCTGTACCCGCTTCGAAGTTCTTGAATTCGAATACGCCTACAGGGCCGTTCCAAAGGATAGTTTTTGCGTTGCCGATGATTTCAGCAAGAGCAGCTGTAGAATCTGGGCCAAGGTCGAAGATCATGTCGTCGTCTTGAACTTCAGAAACGTGCTTGATTTCAGCTTCGGCGTTTTCGTCGAATGCTTTTGCACATGCAACGTCAGTTGCTACTGGGATAGCACATTCTTTCATTAGTTTCTGAGCAGTTTCAACTAGGTCAGCTTCGTATAGAGACTTACCTACGTTATGGCCTTCAGCTGCGATGAATGTGTTCGCGATACCACCACCAACAACAAGTTGGTCAGCAATTTTAGATAGCGACTCAAGTACAGTTAGCTTAGTAGAAACTTTAGAACCACCAACGATAGCCACTAGCGGACGCTCTGGATTGTCCATTGCTTTGCCTAGTGCTTCTAGCTCAGCCGCTAGAAGAGGACCTGCACATGCTACTGGCGCGTGAGTACCTACACCGTGTGTAGATGCTTGCGCACGGTGAGCAGTACCGAATGCGTCCATTACGAAGATGTCACAAAGAGCAGCGTACTGCTTAGAAAGTGCTTCTTCGTTCTTCTTCTCGCCTTTGTTAAAGCGAACATTTTCAAGAACAACTAGCTCACCTGCGTTCAGCTCAAGGCCGTTCAGGTAGTCTTTTGCTAGTTTAACGTCGCAGTCAAGTGCGTCGTTTAGGTAGTTAACAACAGGCTGTAGAGAGAACTCTTCCGCGTACTCGCCTTCAGTTGGACGACCCAGGTGAGAAGTAACCATTACTTTAGCGCCAGCTTCTAGGCACTGCTTGATAGTTGGAAGCGATGCAAGGATACGCGCATCAGAAGTTACTTTACCGTCTTTCACAGGAACGTTTAGGTCAGCACGGATGAATACGCGTTTACCCGCAAGTTCCAGATCAGTCATCTTGATTACAGACATGGTTTGTCCTCTCAACATTAATTAATTTAAAATCAAAGTTTTTGTCGGCCCAGCGTCACTGCTAGGCCCTAATAATTCTTTATTGCTTATCGCAAACCGCTGAACTTTCCTCAATAACCACTTGGGTGGTTTCGGTCGCGTTCATTGCCAAGGCGGTGTCTAGCATCCGATTGGCAAATCCCCATTCATTATCACACCAGACCAACAGTTTAATCAGATGCTGGTTACTTACTCGGGTCTGAGTACCGTCGACAATCGCGCTATGGGGATCGTGATTGAAGTCTACCGAGACAAGCGGCACTTCGGTGTAATCCACTATGCCATCTAATGTACAACGAGATGCCTCGGCCAGTGATTGATTTACGTCATTAACTTTCACATTTGTTTTTACAGTGACACTCAAATCCATTGCGGTAACGTTAATTGTCGGTACGCGCACAGAGATCGCTTCAAATTTGTCAGAAAATTTCGGAAAGATACGACCAATACCCAGATGAAGTTTAGTATCAACAGGAATAATTGACTGGCTGGCAGCTCGAGTACGGCGTAAATCGCTGTGGTAAGCATCGATGACCTGCTGGTCATTCATCGCCGAGTGGATAGTAGTAATAGTACCGGATTCAATGCCGAAGGCGTCATCCAACACTTTAATAACAGGGACAATACAGTTGGTGGTGCAAGAGCCATTGGAGACAATATTGTGCTCAGGCTTGAGCGAGTCGTGGTTCACACCATAGATAATGGTATTGTCGATATCATTTGCAGCAGGATGGGAAAACAACACTTTTTTGGCGCCCGCTTTGATATGGGCTTCGCCGTCGGCGCGACTGCCAAAGATACCGGTGCAATCCAAGACAATGTCGACGTCTAGATCCTTCCAGGGCAGCAAGTGGATTTCGTTTTGGTGAAGAATACGGATACTGTCTTTCTCGCCGTTCCCATGAGCAATAAAAAGGTGCTCCTGGTCATGACTGACAGGCTTAAAAAAGCGTCCATGGCTAGTGTCATACTGGAGCAAATGAGCCATACCTTCAGGCTCAGCCAGTTCGTTGACCGCCACGACTTTGATGTGATGATCTTTACCGCTTTCGTACAGTGCCCGAAGCACACTGCGACCAATACGGCCAAATCCATTAATTGCGACTTTTAGTGTCATATCCGTGCTACAAAATTAATAAGCCGCGTTAGTGTATAACAAGCATCTCTGATAATCACCATAAATGTGAGCAGAGTCACCCATACCATTCATAATCTTTAATTTCAGAAGCTTAGTATCAAAACCTTGCAATTCAGCTGGTCATTACCAATAACCCTCAGCGTGACAAAGATCTCATTTCATATAAAAAAAGACCCCTGTTCGGGGTCTTTTTTTTAGCCTTCAAAATAAATCGCTACATGAACAGCACTCAGCGACTTAATTCTAATCAAGCTTATGCCAACACTTCTTTCGCCGTGTTAACCACGTTCTCGGTAGTGAAGCCGAACATCTTGAATAGCTCACCTGCAGGTGCAGATTCACCGAATGTCGTCATACCGATGATCTTGCCACCAAAGCCAACATACTTGTACCAGAAGTCAGCAATACCCGCTTCAACAGCAACACGTGCCGTTACGTCAGATGGCAATACTGCTTCACGGTAAGCCGCATCTTGCTTGTCGAACAAGTCTGTAGATGGCATCGACACTACGCGTACGTTCTTACCTTCAGCTGTCAGCTGGGCTGCAGCTTCAACCGCTAGCTCAACTTCAGAACCGGTTGCGATAAGGATAAGCTCCGGCTTGCCTTCACAATCTTTCAGGATGTAACCACCCTTGGCGATGTCAGCAACCTGTACATCTGTACGCTCTTGCTGTGCCAGGTTCTGACGCGAGAAGATCAGCGATGTTGGACCGTCTTTACGCTCGATAGCCAGTTTCCAAGCTACTGCAGATTCAACCTGATCACATGGACGCCATGTGCTCATGTTCGGCGTCAGGCGTAGAGAGGCAATTTGCTCAACCGGCTGGTGAGTCGGACCATCTTCACCCAGACCGATAGAGTCGTGCGTGTAAACCTGAATGTTCTGCACTTTCATCAGTGCCGCCATACGCATTGCGTTACGCGCGTACTCCATGAACATTAGGAAAGTTGCACCGTATGGTACGAAACCACCGTGTAGTGCAATACCGTTCATGATTGCGGTCATGCCGAATTCACGTACACCGTAGTGAATGTAGTTACCAGAGAAGTCATTTGCTTCTAGCGACTTAGAACCAGACCACATAGTCAGGTTAGAAGGCGCAAGGTCAGCAGAGCCGCCCATGAACTCAGGTAGCATCTGACCAAACGCTTCAAGCGCGTTTTGAGAGGCTTTACGTGATGCGATGTTGGCAGGGTTAGCTTGCAGATCAGCGATGATTGCGTTCGCTTTCTCTTCCCACTGTGCAGGTAGATCGCCATTCACACGGCGCTTGTACTCTGCAGCAAGCTCAGGGTGAGCCGCTTCATAAGCGGCGAACTTGTCGTTCCAAGCCGCTTCTTTCGCTGCGCCTGCTTCTTTAGCATCCCACTCAGCGGCAATGTTTGCAGGGATCTCAAATGGACCATGCTCCCAGCCAAGTGCAGCTTTCGTCGCGGCAATTTCTTCTGCGCCAAGCGGTGCACCGTGACAGTCATGCGTACCCGCTTTGTTCGGTGAACCGAAGCCGATAATCGTCTTGGTACAGATAAGAGTCGGACGTGGGTCCGCTTTTGCCGCTTCAATCGCAGCGTTGATCGCGTCAGCGTCGTGGCCGTCAACAGCTGGGATCACATGCCAGCCGTATGCTTCGAAACGCTTAGGTGTATCGTCAGAGAACCAACCTTCAACTTCACCGTCGATTGAGATGCCGTTGTCATCCCAGAAAGCAACCAGCTTGCCTAGGCCCAATGTGCCAGCAAGAGAACACGCTTCGTGAGAGATACCTTCCATCAAACAACCGTCGCCCATGAACACGTAAGTGTTGTGGTCAACGATGTCGTGGCCGTCACGGTTGAACTGAGCAGCAAGGGCTTTTTCTGCCATTGCCATACCCACACCATTGGTGATGCCTTGGCCAAGAGGACCCGTGGTCGTTTCAATACCCGGAGCATAACCGTACTCAGGGTGACCCGGTGTTTTTGAATGCAGCTGGCGGAAATTTTTCAGATCGTCGATAGACAGATCGTAACCAGTCAGGTGAAGCAGAGAATAAATCAGCATTGAACCATGGCCGTTTGACAAGATAAAACGGTCGCGATCAGCCCACTCAGGGTTTTGTGGGTTGTGGTTCATGTGGCCACGCCACAGTACTTCAGCGATATCAGCCATACCCATAGGTGCACCAGGGTGGCCAGAGTTAGCTTGTTGAACACCGTCCATGCTTAGGGCACGGATTGCATTAGCAAGATCTTTACGAGAAGACATGTCTGCTCCAGAAATTCGTAGACGTTGAGTATTCGGCTACCCTTACCATTAATGATTCAGGTTAACCGCAGTTCGGCGGGCGGGTATTGTCGCAAAGACTGGGCTATGACTGCAAACGATTTCCTGAGAAAAATAAGTTCTATATCAAGGTCATGGTAGCCGTATCACATCCGCATTCTAGGCAACTGACTGTAATAAAAGCGTTACAGGGGAAACGTTTGCTTTCTTTTAACAAAAATATCCCTACTCGTTGCAAGTTGATTTTTAACCAGCAAAAGGTATTATGGCCGTCTAGACGGAGGTAGCTCTATACATACAAACGTATATCCGTACGCAACTGCGTGATTGATATCATAAGCATATAGAGCTCGAGTTTTTTCAATTAACATATTTTTATGGGAGCGCTCATGGCGAAGCACCTGTTTACTTCTGAATCAGTATCAGAAGGCCATCCAGACAAAATTGCAGATCAGATTTCAGATGCAGTATTGGATGCGATCTTGGAGCAAGATCCGAAAGCACGTGTTGCGTGTGAGACTTACGTAAAAACCGGTATGGTGATGGTTGGTGGTGAAATCACTACTTCAGCATGGGTTGATATCGAAGAAATCACTCGTGAAACTGTACGTGAAATCGGTTATGTAAACTCAGAAATGGGTTTCGATGCCAACTCTTGTGCCATCCTAAGTGCCATTGGTAAGCAGTCTCCGGACATCAACCAAGGTGTTGACCGTGAAGACCCACGCGAGCTAGGCGCTGGTGACCAAGGTATCATGTTCGGTTACGCGACAAACGAAACTGAAGTACTGATGCCTGCACCTGTGACTTACGCCCACCGCCTAGTAGAGCGCCAAGCAAAAGTTCGAAAAAATGGTGCCCTACCTTGGCTTCGCCCTGATGCGAAAAGCCAGGTAACGTTTGCCTACGACCAAGGAAAAATCGTTGGTATCGATGCAGTCGTACTTTCGACTCAGCACTGCGACAGCATTGAGCTACCAGTACTGCAAGAAGCAGTAATGGAAGAAATCATCAAGCCAGTTCTACCTTCAGAGTGGCTAAACAAAGACACCAAGTACTTCATCAACCCAACCGGCCGTTTCGTAATCGGTGGCCCTATGGGTGACTGTGGTCTAACGGGTCGTAAGATCATCGTAGATACCTACGGCGGCGCAGCTCGTCACGGTGGTGGTGCATTCTCTGGTAAAGATCCATCGAAAGTTGACCGCTCGGCAGCATACGCAGCACGTTATGTAGCGAAGAACATCATTGCTGCAGGCATGGCTGACCGTTGTGAAATCCAGCTGTCTTACGCTATTGGTGTTGCAGATCCAACATCTATCATGATCGAAACATTCGGCACCGAGAAAGTGTCTCACGACATCATCGTTGAAGCCGTACGCCAGCACTTCGACCTGCGCCCATACGGCCTGATCGAAATGCTTGACCTACTTAAGCCTATGTATCAAAAAACAG
Source organism: Photobacterium sp. DNB22_13_2 (assembly GCF_052873915.1). Taxonomy (NCBI): domain Bacteria; kingdom Pseudomonadati; phylum Pseudomonadota; class Gammaproteobacteria; order Vibrionales; family Vibrionaceae; genus Photobacterium; species Photobacterium sp. DNB22_13_2. The sequence continues at coordinate 18,249 of NZ_JBNNXU010000022.1, read as the reverse complement.
CGGCATACGGTCACTTCGGTCGTGAAGAGTTTCCATGGGAAAAAACTGACAAAGCAGACATCCTACGCGACTTCGCTAACATCAAGTAAGCGGCGTAAGCGACAGTCTGATTGTAAAAGGGAAGCTTCGGCTTCCTTTTTTAGCATCTGGCTATTGGCTATTGGCTATTGGCTATTGGCTATTGGCTATTGGCTATTCAGAAGGATTAACTCCGAGCCATATCAAACCTATTGTTTTCCTTGGTCCCGCTTTTCCGAGGGCCTTGTGCCTCTAGCCTCTGGCCCGCTGACCTCTTATACTCTCCCCTTCCACCAGCAAGCCCTGAAGTTGCCATGACTCTCCTGCAAAACCAAGTTACCGAACGCGTAAAGCAATGTATCACCCAAGCCAACCAGCGCCTCAACAAGCGTTTAACCATGCCAGAGGTACGCTTTAGCCAACGCGGTAAGATTGCCGGTAGTGCCCGGCTGCAAGGGTGGGAAGTTCGCTTCAATCCGGTATTGCTCGAAGAAAACCCAGATGCTTTTTTAAATGAAGTCGTACCCCACGAAGTTGCCCACTTAGTGGTATTCAAACTGTTTGGCAAGGTCCGCCCACACGGCAAGGAGTGGCAGATCATCATGCAAGAAGTGTTCGGTGTTACCCCTCGCACCACCCACAGTTTTGATGTCAGTTCGGTACAGGGCCAGACCTTTCGTTACCGCTGCCAGTGCAATGAGTACCAAATGACAGTCCGCCGCCACAATAAAGTCCAGCGCGGGCAAGCCCATTACCGCTGCCGCCAGTGCGGTCATACACTGGCCTTACAGCAGCAGGTTCAATAGACAAGAGGTGATTACTCACGGGTGAAATCATCACGGAAGAAGACAGTGCTCAGCGCCTGCTGCGTGCTCTTCACCATCGGCTTGCCCGACACAAATCGGGACTGGGCCTCGCACCACCCAGTGCCGTAAGGCAGCAATTCAGCAGCCTCATCAATACGGCTAAATTCCGCTCTGAGATCGCGCATCAAGATACGCTCTGCGATTTGCTTCGCTCTCGATTTTACATGACTGTCTGCCAAGCGGTCACGCTGCCCCCAGCCTATCTTGTAATCATCACAATAGGGGTCTGTCATTGCAGGCTCAACAAGAAAGGCGACATCCGAAATCGCCTGGTATTGCTGGTGCATCATATAAGCTTCAAACAGCATCGCGACATCTTCAGCCTGACTGGAGTAGGCATAATAATCAGCCGCGCCATCAAACTCGAACTCGGCCCCTAAGGTTTCGGCTTCAAGCTGAGTCTGTGCCTGCGTAGGAGTTTCGCCGCGAAAAGAAGCCTGAGCCAAATCATGCAGCATAATCGAGCTTAGAGGCTGCTCCCGGTTAAGATCACTGTTCACCGGGATCCGTCGTTGAATATTCTGCCAAACCGTCAAGTTGGTATCCAAATCTGCCAATGTATCCTGCGGTAAATAGTCATTGGCATGAGCCAATTCATGGGCCAGCAAGCGGTATAACCCTCTGGTGATCTTATCTATATCCCGAAAGTAATTAACGTCCCTATCATAAGTATTGCTGGTCAACACATATTGGCCATAGGGATCGAGATAACGGTTGGCGGCAACAAATTTGAACTGTGATTGATAAGCATCACGAAAGTCATCCTGCTGATAGATATCCTGCCACTGCGTTTCTGTCTGCCAGAGGTAACGCGGGTCGATATACATGCTGGCCGTTCCGGAATGATAGAAAGAGGGGCGAATTTCATAGCTCAACACGACAGCATTAACAGAGCCGAATAAGTTCAGTAGATCCTGCGGCATCTCGCGCAGGGCCGCGATGAAGTTACTCCCCATCCACGCATGCGATACTACCAGCCGGGCGGCAATGTCATCGACCGTAACATCACCCTCAATGCCATAGCCTAGCGGTGCAATATCACTGACTAGGCAAGACCGCTGCTGTTTGTATAAGGGAACGCAGTCAAGAGCTGCTGACGCGAAAAGGCTATTGGACTGGTAAGCCTGCAAACTATCGAGGGCAGGATCACCATTAACGTTAGAACGCTCCTGCGCTTTTTCACCTCCGCCGCCACACCCAACAAGCACCAGCAAGCCGGTAACCACTACGGCTATCAACTTCTTTTCCATTGCAACATTCCTTGTTTTTATAAAGCAACTAAGCACATATGGTACAAAAACAGGCCAAACTCACAACAACCAAAGCATAAAAGTGCGACACATAAATACTCCACCAGGATTCGTTTAATTTCCTTTTTACCCTTGTTTTTCTCCCTTACCGCGTCCATCTCTTTATCCTATAGCCTGCATTCGATGACCAAGCGCCTGCAATCAGCAGCAGAGTTGATATAATGCAGCCAGACTACAACCAACAGGTTACAAGATAGCCATGAGAATCCCACGAATTTACCACCCGGAGTTATTGCCAAGCTCTGGAACCATTATGCTAAGCGAAGACGCTGCCAACCACGTAGGCCGTGTCATGCGTATGCAAGCCGGCCAAGAAGTCCTTCTGTTTGACGGCAGCAATGCTGAGTTTCCGGCAGTGATCACCAATGCCAGCAAGAAGAGTGTGGAAGTGGAAATCCAGGCGCGCGTTGAAAACAGTGTCGAATCACCACTGGATATTCATCTTGGCCAGGTTGTTTCTCGTGGTGACAAAATGGAATTTACCATCCAGAAATCCGTCGAGCTGGGCGTTAATACCATCACCCCACTGATTTCAGAGCGTTGCGGAGTAAAACTGAACGCCGAACGTTTCGAGAAAAAACTCCAGCAGTGGCAAAAAATCGCCATCAGCGCGTGCGAGCAATGTGGTCGTAACACCGTGCCGGAAATCCGCCCGATCATGAAGCTAGAAGAATGGTGTGCCGAAGAATACGACGGCTTGAAGCTGAACCTGCACCCTCGTGCAAGTTACTCGATTAACACCCTGCCAGAGCCAGTGACCAAAGTGAAACTACTTATCGGTCCTGAAGGCGGTTTATCCGCAGACGAAATTTCAATGACCGAGCAATACACCTTTGATGAAGTATTGTTAGGCCCGCGTGTGCTGCGTACCGAAACGACAGCAATGACCGCGATCACCGCATTACAAGTTCGCTTCGGCGATCTGGGCTAACCAAGAGGAATACAGCAATGATCAAACTGGGTATCGTGATGGACCCAATCGAGTCTATCAACATTAAAAAAGATTCCAGCTTTGCCATGATGTTGGAAGCCCAGCGCCGTGGCTGGGAAATCCACTATATGGAAATGAACGACCTGTCACTGGAGCAAGGAAAAGCCATTGCCCGCACCCGTGTCGTTAGCCTGAAGGAAGATCCAAACGGCTGGTTTGAATTCCACAGTGAACAAGAAATCGCGCTGTCAGATCTTGACGCGGTATTGATGCGTAAGGATCCGCCATTCGACACCGAATACATTTACGCGACCTACATTCTGGAGCGTGCAGAAGATGAAGGCGCCCTGATCGTCAATAAGCCACAGAGCCTGCGTGACTGTAACGAAAAGCTGTTTACCGCCTGGTTCCCTGAGCTGACGCCAACCACCATCGTTACTCGCCGTGCCGACAAAATCAAAGCTTTCCACCAGGAGCACGGGGATGTGATCCTCAAGCCACTTGATGGGATGGGTGGCTCGTCTATCTTCCGCGTAATGAAAGGCGATCCGAATGTCTCGGTGATCATCGAAACCTTAACCAATATGGGCCAAAATTACTGCATGGCTCAGACCTTCGTACCTGATATCAGCAACGGTGACAAACGTATCTTGGTGGTCGATGGCGAACCGATGCCATACTGTTTGGCTCGCATTCCGGCCAAAGGCGAAACACGTGGCAATCTGGCCGCAGGCGGTCGTGGTGAAGCGCGCCCTATCAGCGAGACCGATCGCAAAATCGCTGAAACCGTCGCCCCGGTACTGAAGGAGAAAGGCTTGATCTTCGTAGGCCTTGATGTGATTGGCGACAAGCTAACAGAAATCAACGTCACCAGCCCAACTTGTATCCGTGAAATCGAAGCAGCTTTTGATATCTCTATCACTGGCAAGCTGATGGATGCCATCGAGCGACGCATCAACGCGTAATTGGCGACTCAACGCAGCCCCACTCAATTAAGACAAGGGCTGCATTGAGTGGGCTGCATTAAATTTAAATTCCTCTCCCTTTAATACCAATTCTGTTAATTAGTCGGCATACTGTAAGTAATACGTTCGGTAGTAGGTATCTTTCCATGAACTTGACTAACCACTTTCTGCTAGCCATGCCAAGCATGCAAGATCCAAATTTCAAAGGAAGTGTTGTCTACATTTGCGAGCACAACGACGAAGGCGCAATGGGTATCGTCATCAACCTGCCGATTGAAATTTCGGTGGGCAACATGCTTGATCAAATAGAGATTGAACGTGAATTGCCAGTCAAGGATCCAGCCAGCCTTGAACAGCCCGTATTTAACGGGGGTCCAGTATCCTCCGATCGCGGCTTTGTTTTGCATAATCGGGTTGGTCGTTTGAGTTCAAGCATTGATGTCACCGATGATGTTTCCATCACCACTTCCAAAGACATCCTCTCACTACTCGGGACCAGTGAGTCGCCAGACAATTTTCTGGTTGCTCTGGGTTATGCAGGATGGGATTCAGGGCAGCTTGAAAAAGAGCTTATAGAAAATGTCTGGCTGACAACGGAAGCCAATACCGATGTGGTGTTCAATACCCCCATCAATGAACGTTGGAACAAGGCCATTGCCCAGTTGGGTATCAATGCCACTAACCTATCCACAGAACAAGGACATGCATGAGTCATTCTCGCAGCGTACTCGCTTTTGATTACGGTACGAAAAGCATTGGTGTCGCCATCGGCCAGGAGCTGACAGGCACCGCTAGCCCACTAGGGGCTCTGAAGGCTAAAGATGGGATCCCTAATTGGGACGACATTGAAAAAATCATCAAAGAATGGCAACCGGACTTGGTTGTTGTCGGCCTTCCGCTAGATATGCGAGGCGGTGAGTTGGAAGCCATCACACCAAGGGCCAAAAAGTTTGCCAACCGCCTGCACGGTCGATTCGGTTGCCAGGTTGAATTGCATGACGAGCGCCTGAGCACCGCTGAAGCCCGCTCCGATCTATTCGATCGCGGCGGCTACCGCAACCTCAGCAAAGGCAATATCGACTCCCAATCAGCTGTTGTGATCCTCGAAAGCTGGTTCGAGCAGCAGTACGGATAGCCATAAGATCCTGGGTTCTAGCGTCTAGAACCTAGGGATTATCTTCTCACCGCATTCCCCCTTTCAGACCCATTATCTTCCCTTTTTTATTGATTCTAGGTCTTTGGTTCTCGGATCCTATCACCTTATTCGTACAGCTTTCCCTTCTCTTTTCACCAAAAAGCGATCGCTTACCAAGATCTTGAAAAATGGATTTGACTGACCCCAGAAAGCTCAAGGGATGATCAGGCTGTACAGCTTTTGGGCTATTTGAATCCGAAAGCTCAGATACCTGTACATCGTGATCCTGACCATAACGAAAAAACATTAACTTCAATAGCTTATAAAATACGATCAACAAAAAAAGCATTAGGATCATAACACCCCCAATGCTTTTGGTTACCTACAGACTAATTGCTACGATCAATAAGATCAGCCCATATCGACGGTGACCCCAGACAATGCATTCGTACTTCGCTGACTCTTGCTTCCCACTTTAATCATCAAGCGCAGGTCGTTGGCTGAATCGGCATGGTGCAAGGCATCCTGCTCAGTGATCTTGCCAGTGCTGTAAAGGTCATAGAGCGACTGATCGAAGGTCATCATCCCCGATTCATTCGATTTGGCCATGGTGTCTTTGATCTCATGGAGCTCGCCGCGACGGATCAAGTCTGCGATCCTCGGGGTATTGATCAACAACTCAAAAGCACCATGTCTACCGATCCCATGCGCATCGGGGATCAACTGCTGGGCCAAGATACATTTAAGATTCAAAGACAGATCGAACAGGAACTGCTCGCGCCGCTCTTTCGGCACTAAATGCAAGATCCGCTCTAGTGCCTGATTGGCATTGTTGGCGTGTAGGGTCGCCATACACAGATGTCCGGTCTCGGCAAAGTTCATCGCATATTCCATGGTTTCGGGAGTACGGATTTCACCAATCAGGATCATATCCGGCGCCTGGCGCAGGGAGTTTTTCAAGGCCACTTCGTAACTTTCGGTATCCAGCCCCACTTCACGCTGGGTGATGATGCACTTATTGTGCTTGTGTACGAATTCAATCGGATCTTCTACCGTCAGGATATGACCACTGCGGTTGCTGTTGCGATAGCCGGTCATGGCTGCCATCGACGTTGACTTGCCCGATCCAGTCGCGCCAACAACCAATACCAAGCCACGCTTGGCCAGCGCCATCTTCTGCATATCCATAGGTAGGTTGAGTGAGTGAAACTCCGGGATTTCCGTTTCAATACGGCGGATCACCATCCCCGGTAATTCCCGCTGCCAGAAAGCGCTAACCCGGAAGCGATTCTCCCCCCTCACCAAGGCAAAGTTAGCCTCTTTACTGGCACGGTATTCAGCCTCTTGCTCACGGTCCATCGCCTCGCCAAACATTTGCTCGATGGCTTTAAGGTCGAGCATATCGCCAAGGGGATGGAGATTGCCATCAATGCGGAGTAAACAAGGAGAATCGACAGTAATATAGAGATCCGAGGCCTTGCGGCTGATCATCTCGTTAAGTGCGTGCTGTAATGTCATTCTATCTATCCCCACTAAAACGACGAAAAGCCAGAATCAACAACCCGGCGTCCTTCTTCGGCATCCACCAGCCCCTGGGCAACCAGCATCTTGACACTTTGATCCATAGTCTTCATTCCCATAGCCGATCCGGTCTGGATCATCGAGAACATCTGCGCCACCTTATCTTCCCGGATCAAGTTGCGAATCGCCGGTGTCGCCATCATCACCTCATGGGCGGCAATACGCCCGCCACTGGTACATTTGAGCAGGTTCTGTGATACCACCGCACGTAGCGACTCCGACAACATGGAGCGTACCATTGCCTTATCATTGCCCGGGAATACATCGATGATCCTATCAACCGTCTTTGCCGCCGAACTGGTATGCAAAGTCCCCAGCACCAAATGCCCGGTTTCTGCCGCCGTCAGGGCTAAGCTGATAGTCTCGCGGTCACGGAGCTCACCAACCACAATCACATCGGGATCTTCACGTAGCGAGGAGCGCAGGGCATTATGGAAACTGTGGGTATCGCGATGTACTTCACGCTGGTTGATCAGGCAACGTTTACCGGTGTGGATGAATTCCACCGGATCTTCAATGGTTAGGATATGGCAGTTTGAATTCTCGTTAATGTAATCCACTAACGCGGCAATAGTGGTCGACTTACCCGAACCTGTGGCCCCGGTCACCAGCACCAATCCACGTGGGAGTTGGGCGATCTGGTAAAACACGTCAGGCACACCCAGTGACTCCAGGGTCGGGATCTTGACCGGTATCGTTCTAAATACCGCTGCACTGCCCCTCGCTTGCTTGAATGCATTAACACGGAAGCGACCAACATCGGGTAATTCAAACGAGAAATCGACTTCTAGCCGCTCTTCAAACTCCCTGCGCTGGGCATCATTCATTATATCGAATACCAAACGATGTACTTCCGCATGCTCCAAAGCCGGTAAACTCAGCTTGCGCACATCGCCGTCAACCCGGATCATCGGCGGAACACCAGCAGAAAGGTGCAGATCAGAGGCGTTATGCTTTACACTAAAGTCCAGTAGTTCGGTGATATCCATAAATTTTCCCCACAGAATCAATTATGAATAGTATCAAGCAAAACATTGAACAGGTCATCACCCAGATCGGCCTGGCAGCAGAAAAATGCGGTAGAGATGCCGAATCAGTGCAACTGCTTGCAGTTAGCAAAACCAAACCTATTGCCGCGATAGAGGAAGCGATTGCCGCTGGCCATGCGACATTTGGCGAAAACTATGTTCAGGAAGGCGTAGAGAAGGTCCAGTACTTTGCCCAGCAAGGTCTCGCTTCGTCATTGAGCTGGCACTTCATTGGCCCGATCCAGTCCAACAAGACCCGTCCGATTGCCGAGCACTTCGACTGGGTCCATTCGGTTGACCGTGCCAAGATCGCCCGCCGCCTCAGCGAACAGCGCCCGGCAGAGATGCCGCCACTCAATATCCTGCTTCAGGTCAACACCAGCGGTGAAGACTCCAAGTCGGGACTGGCTTTTGATGACGTCGCGGCGCTGGCAGATGAAATCGCCGCCATGCCGAACCTGGTGTTACGTGGCCTAATGTCGATTCCGCAAAAAGCCGATGATTATGACAGCCAGCTAGCCGCATTTTCCAGCCTGGCTGAGACAATGGACAAGCTCAAGGCCAAACACCCGCAGCTTGACACCCTGTCGATGGGAATGAGTGGCGATCTTGATGCCGCCGTTGCCGCCGGTAGTACCATCGTCCGCATTGGCACAGCTATTTTTGGTGCCCGTGATTATTCGTAGTTCAGCGAGAATAACTTGGGTATATAATAGCCACACAATTATAACGTCTAGGAAGGACGTCATCGTCCCTCCCGGCCTTGAAAACACAAAGGATGTAACATGGAACAACGCGCGATTGCCTTCATTGGTGCCGGTAACATGGCCCGTTCTATCATCGCCGGCCTCGTTGCCAGCGGCTACGCGCCGGACAAAATCACCGCGACCGCACCAAGCTCAGCCCGCCGCGAGCCGTTGGCCCGTGATTACGGGATCCACACCACCGACAATAACCTCAGCGCCGCTTCCGATGCCGATGTCATTGTATTGGCCGTTAAGCCCCAGCTGATGGAAGAGGTGTGCCAACCGCTGCAGATCCTCGATTTTTCCGGCAAGCTAGTGATATCAATTGCCGCCGGGGTGAGTGCTGAGCGCCTCAACCAGATGCTGGCAACCAAGCTGAGCCTAGTGCGGGTAATGCCCAATACCCCATCACTGATTGGCAAAGGCATGAGCGGCCTCTTCGCCTCTAGCAGTCTCAACCCCAATGACCGTCAATTTGCCGAACACTTAATGCAGGCTGTCGGCGAAGTATGCTGGGTAGAGCAAGAGTCGGGAATTAACGGTATTATTGCCGCTGCCGGCAGTGCTCCAGCTTACTTCTTCCTGTTTATGGAAGCGATGCAGGACGAAGCCATCAAGCAAGGTTTCACCCCTGAGCAAGCCCGTATGTTGGTACAGCAGTCGGCGCTTGGCGCGGCAGAAATGGTCGTCGCTAACCCGGATACCGACCTAGCGACCTTACGTGCTCAGGTGACCTCGAAAGGTGGCACAACCGCCGAGGCAATCCGCACTTTCAACGAGTGCCAACTTAGTGATACCGTAGCAAAAGCAATGCGTGCTGCCGTTTCCCGCGCTGAAGAAATGGAAAAATTATTTTAAGGTTAGTATATGAACTCAATTGGTTTTCTTGTCAGTACCCTATTTGATCTCTACATTATGGTCGTGCTGCTGCGCATCTGGCTCCAGTGGGCGCGTGCCGATTTTTACAATCCGTTTTCGCAGTTTATCATCAAGGCAACCCAGCCGGTCGTCGGTCCGCTGCGCCGCATTATTCCGTCAATTGGCTCACTGGATGTCGCCACCCTGCTGTTTGCCTACATCCTGAGTATGGGTAAGTTCATCCTCCTACAGTTGGTGCTGGGCGGTGGCTTTATCTTTACCCCTGAGTACTTCTGGATTGGCGCCCTATCATTAGTGAAAGCCGCTGGTGGCCTGCTGTTCTGGGTACTGCTGCTACGCGCTATCCTAAGCTGGGTCAGCCAGGGTCGCAGCCCTGTTGAATATGTAATGCACCAACTTACCGAGCCATTGACAGCCCCTATCCGCCGTATTATCCCAGCAATGGGTGGCCTAGACCTGAGTGTATTGGTTCTGTTCCTTGGTCTGCAGTTTGCCAACTTCCTGATCGGTGACGTTGTCGGTCCGATCTGGTTCCAGCTATGAGCCAACAGGCCGTTTACCTTGATGGTGACGATCTGATCTTAAGGCTCTATATTCAGCCAAAGGCCAGCCGTGACCAAATGGTTGGCCTACATGGTGATGAAATCAAAGTGGCGATCACCGCCCCGCCAGTTGATGGCAAGGCCAATGCCCATCTGACTAAGTACCTGTCCAAGCAGTTCAAGGTCGCCAAGGGGCAAATTGACATAGAAAAAGGGGAGCTAGGACGTCACAAGCAAGTGCGTATCACGGTCCCCAAGGTTATCCCCGAGCCCATCAAAGCTCTGCTGTAATCGGTAACCACTCCCAGCCCGGCGTCCCCCAAGACGCCGGGCTGTTTTTCATCAGACTGTTACACCCGACTATAATGGAATTAAGCAATACCCACTATCGGTGCAGGGATAATCCCCGACCCAGTGCGTATAGAAGGATAATAAAATGACTCGTCTTTTCAGCCTATTTGCCCTGTTACTTACCAGCCTGGGTGCTAGCCTCCCGGCCCATGCCGAGCAATTCGAACAAGTCGGTAGTTTGGAGGTCCACTACTCCAGTTTCCCATCAACGTTTCTCACCCCAGACGTTGCCAGTACTTACAAAATCCAGCGCAGCCGCTATTCCGCGGTGATCAATGTCACTGTGCTTGATACAGGCAAGCCGGGGAAACCAGCAGTAACTGCGGTACTTAATGGTCAGGCTAAAAACTTACTCGGCAGCGTAAAGAACCTATCTTTCCGGGAGATCAGAGAAGGCGAGGCGATTTATTACATTGCCGAAATCAAACACGCCAATGAAGAGCGTTTCAATTTCTCCATCGACATGTCCCACAACGGCACCCGAGGCAACATCAAGTTTGACCAGACTTTTTATGTCGACTGACCCAACTCCAGTACCGGCATCTACACGGGGAGCCTAGCGCTCCCCTTTTAATTTCCGGGTAGTGAGATAAGATAGCGCCCTCTTTATTGTGAGGAACTGTGATGAGCAAATTAGTACTAGCTACTGGTAATCAGGGCAAAGTGAAAGAAATGGCTAGCCTGTTGGCAGATTTCGGCTTCGACGTGGTTGCCCAAAGCGATTACAACGTCTCTTCTGTGGCCGAGACAGGTACCACCTTTATCGAAAACGCTATCATCAAAGCTCGCCATGCAGCCAAGGAAACCGGTTTGCCAGCGATTGCCGATGACTCAGGCCTTGAAGTCGACTACCTCAAGGGAGCGCCGGGGATCTATTCTGCCCGCTTTGCCGGTGCTGATGCCTCTGACGAAGAAAACCTGCAAAAGCTGCTAACAAAAATGGAAGGGGTTGCGCCAGAGCAGCGTACCGCCCGTTTCCATTGCGTACTGGTCATGATGCGTCACGAGAATGATCCCACCCCACTCGTCTGCCACGGCAGCTGGGAAGGCCAAATCCTGACCGAAGCCCATGGTGAGAATGGCTTTGGCTATGATCCCATTTTCTGGGTACCTGAAGACCACTGCTCTTCAGCAGAGCTTGAACCCGCTCGCAAGAAACAACTATCACACCGCGGCAAAGCCCTCACCAAGCTATTTGCTGCCCTGAAGGAAGCATAAACCATGCTAGTACCACCACCACTGAGCCTGTATATCCATATCCCATGGTGTGTCCAGAAGTGCCCTTATTGCGACTTCAACTCCCATGCGCTGAAAGCCGATATTCCTGAGCTTGATTACATCGATGCCCTTATCGAGGATCTCGATACCGACTTGGCCAAATATGGTCTCAATCGCCAAGCCCGGGAGCTGCATTCCATTTTCATCGGTGGTGGTACCCCAAGCCTGATCTCCGCACCGGAAATCGGCCGCTTGCTTGAGGCCGTCAAACAACGGATCCCGTTTAGCAAGGATATCGAAATTACCATGGAAGCCAATCCGGGCACCGTCGAGGCCGGACGCTTCAACGCCTACCGTGCCGTGGGAGTCAACCGTATCTCAATTGGCATCCAGAGTTTCCAGGATGAAAAACTCAAACGCCTAGGCCGGATCCACGGTAGCAAAGAAGCCATTACTGCCGCAGGACTGGCCAAAGAGGCCGGACTCGACAGCTTCAATATTGACCTGATGCACGGCCTGCCGGATCAAAGCATCGATGATGCCCTGTCAGATCTGAAACAGGCGATAGCCTTGCAGCCACCGCACTTGTCTTGGTATCAGCTGACTATCGAGCCTAATACCCTATTCTACTCCAAGCCGCCGGTACTGCCAGATGACGATGATTTATGGGATATCTTCGAGCAAGGCCACCAGCTGCTGGCTGATGCTGGCTATGTCCAGTACGAAATCTCGGGCTACAGCAAAGCAGGCCGCCAGTGCCGCCATAACCTCAACTACTGGCGCTTCGGCGACTATCTGGGGATCGGTTGCGGTGCCCATGGCAAGCTGAGCTTTGCCGACGGCACTATCACCCGTACAGTGAAGGTCAAACACCCTCGAGGCTACCTCAACCCGACCAAGCCATATCTTGATCAGGAAAACCAGGTTGCTGCCAGTGAGCGTCCGTTCGAGTTCTTTATGAACCGCTTCCGCCTGCTAGAAGCCTGCCCGAAACAAGATTATGTCGATCGTACCGGCTTGCCGTTATCAAGCATTGAGGAGCCGATCAACTGGGCACTTAAGCAAAGCTACCTGGAAGACAAAGGCGAGCAGTGGCAGATCACTGAGCACGGTAAACTGTTCCTCAACGATCTGCTGGCGGCGTTTGTAGACGAAGACGAGCAAGATTAAGGCTCAGTGCAGATAGTACAAAAGAACGTAAAAATACCGCGAGTAGCTCTAGCTGGTATTCTAGGCCGGAGCTACACGCGTTTATGCTCTTTTGTTCGACGACTTTGGAAGAAGGGTGAAAGGCATCAATTTAGAGTGACGCTCTGCCAACGTTTAAGGGCAGGAATTTGAGATTGAATTTCGCTTTCCTTCGCTTGGCGCATTGCCACCTGATCGCACAGCTTTTGATCGATCAACTGTGAATGGGACAAAGTATAAGGCAAGTCATCCAGCATAAGGCGGTGATAGTCAGCGAGCAACATCGACTGATCATCACTGAGCTTGACCTTGTGGACCCCGAAGTAAAGTTGACCACTGGGTTTTATCTGAAAGTTTTCCCCTTCAAATTCGAGATTGAGCGCCCCGTCTTGCATACTCAGGCTGTTGTGCCACTCCAACTGACACACAGGCGCTTCATTGGCTTGAACGCCCAATGATAAGGCAAACCCGACAACCGCTAACTTGTACCCACAAACACGCAACAGCATAAGCCTTTCCCCGTAATCGGAGTAGGTTAGGATCTGCAGCCCTAAACGACCCCGTTAAAAAATTGAACGGCCGATCCGCTCAGCCAGCAATTCGAGGGCAGCTGTACCGGCCAGAGAGTTACCCGAAGGATCCAGCTCTGGCGACCATACCGCGATGGCCATTTCACCGGGAACGATAGCAATGATCCCGCCACCGACTCCTGATTTGCCCGGCATACCTACCCGATATGCAAATTCTCCGGCACCGTCGTACAACCCGCAGGTCGCCAGCAGTGCATTCATTTGCTTACACTGAGTTTGGGTGATAATTGTTTTTTTTGCGCCCAAAGGAAGCCCTTTATTTGCCAAGTAACTGAAAGTTTTGGCTAAATCAACGCAGCTCATTTTCAGGGCACAATAGCTGAAGTAATTAGTCAGCACCGGCATCACCTCATTCTCAAAGTTACCAAATGAACGCATCAGATAAGCTATCGAGGCATTACGATCACTGTGCTGCATCTCCGAAGCGGCCACGACCTTGTCGTAGCAAATATGCGGGTTTTGGGCCAGGCCGCGTACCAACTCCAGCATCCGGTATTGAGGGGCCGACAAACGGCTGTGCAGCAGATCAGAGACTACCAGTGCCCCGGCATTGATAAACGGGTTACGTGGTATGCCGTTTTCCAGTTCGAGCTGGATCATCGAGTTGAATGCATGGCCTGATGGCTCCTTGCCGACCCGCTGCCAGATTTCCTCCGGCTGGTACAAGGTCATCGCCAGTGTCAGGCTCAGCGCCTTGGAGATCGACTGGATCGAGAAGTCTTCCTTGCTATCACCAGCCTGAATAACTTCACCGTCGTTATAACACACAGCAATCCCCAATTTACTGGCCGGAACTTCCGCCAATGCCGGGATATAATCAGCCACTTTTCCTTTTCCGATCAGCGGTCTGACTTCATCTAAAATCTCGTTTAGCAACTGCTCTGTTGGTTTCATTACTTTTCTCCAAGGATAAAAAAGCCAACACGAGGTTGGCTTTTTTCGAACAACTGATGCACCCTGCGGTGCTTGGCAATACCTTGCCCAAATGCGCTTGAGACTTACTCAGTGCGCGCGTATTTCATGTCCCATACGCCGTGACCCAATCGGTGGCCACGAGCTTCAAATTTTGTCAGCGGACGATCTTCAGGACGCGGGATGTAAGCACCGTCTGTTGCCGTATTACGGTAACCCGGCGCAGCGTCCATCACTTCAACCATATGCTCAGCGTAGTTTTCCCAGTCTGTCGCCATGTGGAAGATACCACCGATTTTCAACTTTTTACGCAACATTTCTGCGAACTCAGGCTGAACGATACGACGTTTGTGATGACGCGCCTTATGCCATGGGTCAGGGAAGAACAGCTGCACGCAATCAAGGCTACCATCTGCAATCATGTGCTCGAACACTTCTACGCCGTCGTGACACATTACACGTAAGTTAGTCAGACCCGCTTCTTCTGCGCCCATCAAGCAAGCACCTACACCTGGGCTGTGAACTTCAATACCGATGAAGTTTTTCTCTGGGGAATTCTTGGCCATCTCAACCAGAGAGGCACCCATACCAAAGCCGATTTCCAGTGTAACTGGGTTATCGTTATTAAATACTTCTTTCCAGTCCAGCATCTGCTGAGCGAAGTCGATACCCATAGCCGCCCAGTTATTGTCCATGGCCGCTTCTTGGCCCTTGGTCAAGCGACCTTCGCGACGAACAAAGCTACGTACCTTACGTACCAGTTTGCCGTCTTCGGTAAATTCGTTCAGGGTAACTTCACCTGACTTTTTTGAAACTTCGCTCATGCTTACTATCCAAACAAAAAAGAAACGGAACGGCATTATCCAAAGTTACAGCGCAAGTGCAAGTCTATCGATTGCGACGACCCGGACTTTGTGGTGCAATCAGGGCCAAAAATAAGACAGACGAAGACGGCTGTCAGTAATGTGAGCTTGAAACTGTGACCAATACCTTCTCTGATGCCATTTTAGCGTGGTATGACAAATTTGGCCGGAAAACCCTGCCATGGCAACAGCAAAAGACCCCCTACAAGGTCTGGCTGTCGGAAATCATGCTACAGCAAACCCAAGTCGCCACGGTGATCCCGTACTTTGAGCGTTTCATCGAACGCTTCCCTACGGTCACCGCTCTTGCAGCCGCCGAACAAGACGAAGTGTTGCACCTGTGGACAGGCCTAGGCTACTACGCCCGGGCGAGAAACCTGCACAAAGCAGCCAAACACATCGTTGACCACCATAACGGCGTTTTCCCAACCGATATCGAACAAGTGATTGCCCTACCAGGGATAGGCCGCTCAACCGCTGGGGCTGTGCTGTCACTATCTCTCAAACAACATCACCCTATCTTGGATGGCAACGTAAAACGCACGCTAGCCCGATGCTATGCCGTTGAAGGGTGGCCAGGGAAAAAGCCGGTAGAAAACCAGCTATGGGAAATCGCCGAGGCCAATACTCCAGACCAAGGTGTGGAACGCTATAACCAAGCCATGATGGATATGGGGGCGATGATCTGTACCCGCAGCAAGCCTAAATGCGAATTGTGCCCCGTCGCCGAGCGCTGTGAGGCCAAAGCACAGAGTAGACAAACCGATTTTCCGGGCAAGAAACCCAAAAAAATCCTACCGGAAAAGCAAGCCTGGTTTGCCATTTTCCAGTATGGCGAATATGTCTGGCTGGAAAAGCGCCCACCCGCAGGGATCTGGGGCGGCCTGTGGTGCTTCCCGCAACAGGATCACGCCGACCTAACGCCGGTGATCGAGCAGCGAATAGGTCAATTAGAGATCATCAGCGATCAAGAGCAGCTGAACGCATTCCGCCATACATTTAGTCACTATCATTTAGATATCGTGCCGATAAAATTAAGCCTTTCCGCGCAACCCAACAGCATCAGCGAAGCCGGTAATGGCCAATGGTATAACCTCAACCAACCCGCAGAGATAGGGCTGGCGGCACCGGTACAGCAGATCCTCGAGAGCCTGCGCTACGAGCTAAATAGATAGAGTTTTTATAGCAAGTGACTTCAAGTAACATGCACCTTAAAGTTACGTGAGCATATTAAGCATGGTATAAATATACCCAAGTAAACGAATCAACGTTATAACGAAGGAGCTCCCCGATGAGCCGTACAGTATTTTGTGCCCGCCTGAAAAAAGACGCGGAAGGCCTTGATTTCCAACTTTATCCGGGTGAACTGGGCAAGCGTATTTTCGACAACATCTCGAAGGAAGCGTGGGCCGAGTGGCAAGGCAAGCAGACTATGCTGATCAACGAGAAAAAATTGAACATGATGGATCCGGAGCACCGCAAGCTGCTGGAAACCGAAATGGTGAACTTCTTGTTTGAAGGCCAAGATGTCATTATCGACGGCTACACGCCGCCGAGCGAATAATACCGCTAATGCTTCCCCCATGCTTGGTCGTTTAGCTCTAGGGAAACATATAAGTCATTAATTCAGGCATCTTTTGTAAGGTGCCTTTTTCTTATTCCGGGAACTATGAGATTACGCGCGCTGTTTTTGTCCCTGCTCCTACTGAGCGGCTGTAGCCGAGAGTTTATTGAAAAACTCTACGATGTCGACTACTCCACTACCAACCGTTTTGCCAACAACCTCGCCCCGCTGCCAGGTCAGTTCACTCAAGATACTGCCGCGCTCGATCGGCTAATGAACTCCTTCAACGGTCAGGTAAAACGCTATTGGGGAGATAACGACTCACTGGTCGCCAGCAAGCGTCAATACGTTAAGTACACTGATGGTTACCGTAGCCGCGCTCATGTTGATTTTGAACGCGGCATGGTTATCGTCGAAACCGTCGCAAAAACCGAACCGACCAAGCACCTCAAGGAAGCCATTACCACCACTTTGCTGACACCAGACAATCCGGGCGGCGTCGATCTGTATTCCGATTCAGCTATCGAGTTGAGCGGCAAGCCGTTCCTCTATGGTCAAGTGCTCGACAATGAAGGTAAGCCCATCGAATGGTCATGGCGTGCCAACCGTTTCGCCGATTATTTGATCGACGGTAAAATGAAAAAGCGCTCGGAGCGCTTCCACCAAGTCTATTATGTTGAAATCCCGATGGTGGCCGATCACGCCAACCAGCGTGGTTACAAGTATGCCAGTATTGTTCGTGATGCTTCCCGCCGTTACGGCATTGCCGAAGATCTGATCTATGCCATTATCAAAACCGAAAGCAGCTTCAACCCCTATGCGGTCAGCCACGCCAATGCCTACGGCCTGATGCAGGTGGTACCAAAAACCGCCGGGGCCGATGTCTTCAAGCTAGTGAAAAACAAGCCAGGCATACCGACACCTGAGTACCTGTTTGATCCTGCAAGAAATATTGATACCGGTACTGCCTACTTCTACATCTTGCGTACCCGGTATTTGAAAGACGTCCGTGATCCGCTGTCGCTCCATTACAGTATGATCTCAGCTTACAACGGCGGTACCGGAGGGGTGCTCAATACTTTCCACGGCAGTGACCGCAAACGGGCGATGAACGATTTGAACAGTTTGCAACCAAATCAAGTCTACTGGGCACTGACCAACAAGCACCGCAATGCCGAGGCCAGAAGGTATTTGGAAAAAGTCACCGCATTCCAAAAAGAATTTAACCAAGGAAAAATCTGATGCTATGACAAGGAAATAGCCATAATCGGCGTTTCCGGACGAAAAGCAGGCAACCGAGCGCGACAATGAAAATTTTCTAAAAAAATAGTTGACGAAAAGAACGAAAAACCGTTTAATAGCGCTCCGTTGCCTCGATAGCTCAGTCGGTAGAGCAGAGGATTGAAAATCCTCGTGTCGGTGGTTCGATTCCGCCTCGAGGCACCATCTCTTCTCTTTTGAAGAACATGGTGCAAGCAACGATATATAATTCCCCCTTAGTTCAGTTGGTAGAACGGCGGACTGTTAATCCGTATGTCGCAAGTTCAAGTCTTGCAGGGGGA
>NZ_JBNNXU010000021.1:0-99497 GCF_052873915.1 Photobacterium sp. DNB22_13_2 | reverse complement strand
GCTACAAACGTATGCCGGTTTTCAAGACCGGTGCTTTCAACCACTCAGCCATCTCTCCGTAAGTGCGGCGTATATTAATTCGCTTGAGGTAAATTGTAAACCCCCCAGCCATCTAACCGGTTATTTATTCAACACCCCGTATCAAATAACCAC
Source organism: Photobacterium sp. DNB22_13_2 (assembly GCF_052873915.1). Lineage (NCBI taxonomy): Bacteria > Pseudomonadati > Pseudomonadota > Gammaproteobacteria > Vibrionales > Vibrionaceae > Photobacterium > Photobacterium sp. DNB22_13_2. The sequence goes on along the minus strand of NZ_JBNNXU010000021.1, from coordinate 99,344 downwards.
TTTTTATACCCACGTTGCTTGGGTATATCGTTCACTGTTCTGGTTAGAATACCAACAAAATAGCTTACTTTCATAAAGAGGAGACACCGTGCGTTTAGCCATCAAACCGCTAAGATCTATATCACAACTGGTAACGATAGATACAAATGTCCAGTCAATGCCGCCTTTTTCCAATACATTATCTAACCGACCAGCCTCATAATGACAATAAACATGCTGTCGTACGAATAAACTCAGGCAGATATTATGAAGATATAAATATCAATCTATTAATATACGATATAAATGATAACTTTGTAATTAATTGGTACCAAGATAACAGTTAGCAAAATAATACATCGCTAGCCGTATAATAATTCATAATAATATGCTCTTTGTAATATAACCTATAACTATAAGCGTTGATATTTAACACATTATCATTACTCATCCTCCAGGTTTTACTGAGGCCATCGACATAACAGATTAAGTGCCATGAAGAATACCTTCTCTGACCTACTTGATAGCGCCATCTCTGACAATGCATCTTTTCAGCATATTTGGTTTGCTGGTGATTCTATGCCACCACCGGAGGCAAGTTACCAAGTTAACTTCCCTCGTCTTGAATTAGTATTTAAAGGCAAATACGAAAATCATTTTGAAAGCCATCTACAACAAATTGACAATGTTTCTCTGGTGGTGGGCGACGCACTGTTTATTCCTGCAAACGCTTGGAATAAACCCAGCTGGGATCATGAGTGTTCGGTACTAAGTCTACTTTTTGGTAAAAGTCAGCTTGGACTGAGCTTGGTCAGTAAGCATGAAAATGAAGAAGGCTTTTACGATGTCGTGAAGTACAGTGTTCCGCAGCGAACAGGTCATGCTATCGATCATATCTTGAGTGCACTTTCTACCCTCGCTCATGAGAAGAAGAAGCAACCCGCCGATAAATACTTATTACTTGCACTGCTGAGTTATTGCAAAGATATGGTTGAAAAGCCGGCAGAGGATACCAACAACCGAAGAGAAGACCTCTTTAAGGGCATTTGCATTTATGTACAAGAGAACTTTCACCGAAACATAAACCGCAATACAGTCGCTGAACGATTTAATATTTCACCCAACCACTTATCACGATTATTCCGTCAAGAGGGTCATATGCGTTTTGCTGACTACATTTCATGGGTCAGGCTAGAACGCGCAAAGTTCATGCTCAAGCGATACAACTTCCGATTAGAAGAAGTCGCTCAACGTTGTGGTTACCTTGACTCGAATTATTTTTGCCGTGTATTCAAGCGTAAAACAGGTAAAACCCCAACGGAATATCGCAGTTACCAGCTTTCATGACCAATACAATGACAATAAGTAGATGACTCCAGTTCTTGCCCGCTTAACAAGCGGGCTTTTTTGGGGCTGATAGTCAAATGAGTGGTTGAATTTCAGGCTCAGCCTAAGCTGAGCCTGTTTAAACAACTTCGCTCAACGACGATTAGTTAAACGGACCTTCTGCTGACCACGATGGTGGGAAAGCATCAGGGGTTGTTGCCCAGCTATAGTTGGGTTCATTGCCCATCTCGAACACCAGTTCACCACCTTGAGTAATTTCGCCGTGGCTGATCCATGAACGTTCAAGGCTATTACCATTTAATGTGGCAGATTGAATATATATATTCTGCTCCGACACCTGCTCGGCTTTCACGGTAAAAGTATTGCCGTTAGGTAAATTCAGTGCCACTTCAGGGAACATAGGGCTGCCAATCACATAACGTTGATCGGCAGGGTTTACCGGATAGAACCCCATCGCAGTGAACACATACCAGCTAGACATTTGGCCGTAGTCATCATTGCCGCAGATCCCTTCAGGCTTATCGGTGTAACACACATCCACCACTTCCTTCAGCCACTTCTGGGTTTTCCAAGGCTGACCCACATAGTTGAACAGATATGGGGCATGGTGATCGGGTTCATTTCCTTGCACATACTGCCCCACCATACCGGTGCTGAAGATCGGCAGCTCTTGCTCGGGATCGGGGGTTGTTTCGAACAAGTCATCCAAGCGCTGGATAAAGGCTTCTTGGCCCATCTTATCGACAAGTCCTGCGATATCATGCTGAACATGCCAGAAATACTGCCATGCATTACTTTCCGCAAAGCCCGCTTCATAACGTTCTGGATCAAAATCCGAAATGAAGTCGCCGTTCTCCAGCCGTGGAACAAACCAGTCTCGGCTGCTGTCGTACTGGTTCTGCCAGTTTTTGGCCTGCTTGATAAAGTGCTGGAAGTCCGACTCTTTACCCAACGACTGTGCCATTTGCGCGATAGCCCAATCATCATAAGAATATTCCATTGCGCGTGACGCCGCCCAACCGTCGCCGCCCTCTTCTTCGCTATAAGGTACATAGCCCTTTTCACGATAGGCAACAATCTCGGCACGATCTGACGCCGCCGATGCCTTCATTGCTTCTAGTGCCAACTTAGGGTCAAAGCCTTCAATGCCTTTTAGCCACGCATCCGTAATCACCGGAACCGCATGATAGCCCAGCATCATGTTGGTCTCGTTGCCTTTCATTGACCACACTGGCAACAAACCGGTTTCCTCATAATGGGCCAGCATCGAATTGACCATATCACTGACCCGGTCTGGTTCAACCAGCGTCTGGAACGGGTGGGTGGCTCGATAAGTATCCCAAAGAGAGAAAGTATCATAACGATCAAAGCCATAGGCGCGCTGGATTTGATGATCTGCCCCTTTATAGCGACCATCAACATCTGAGTGCAGAGTTGGTCCAAGGTAAGAGTGGTAAATCGCAGTGTAGAAGATCCTTTTTTTGGTCTCGTCATCACTGGTCACGGCCACTTTTTCTAGCTCGCTTTGCCATGCATCATGCGCGGCTTGGCGGGTGTCATCAAAATCCCAGCCTTTCAATTCAGCATCGAGGTTTTTATAGGCGCCAGCAACATCCACCGATGACAGCGCGACTTTTACCAACACTTCCGTTTCATCCGCACTGGTATCAAAGTTAAAGTAACCACGGGTTTTGGTGCTTTGTACTTCATTGCCGCCAACAACCTGACCCGTCTCATCATCTTTCAACTCAAAGCCTGTCATGGGTTTCGAGAATTTAATCACGAAATGTTCACGTTGATCGGCAGCCCAACCGGTTGAATAGCGATAGCCTTCCAGCGTCGTCTCATCAACCACTTTGATCACCGTATCGGTCGGCGAGTCCCAGTTAAGGGCATACCCCAAGTTCAGCACGACCTTAGAGTCGGCATCCTTAGGGAAGGTGTAGCGGTGAAAGCCAACGCGATTGGTGGTGGTCAGCTCGGCCTCTATACCATAATCATCAAGCATGACTTTGTAGAAACCAGCTTCTGCCGTTTCGTTATCATGGCTAAAGTGCGACGCTTCGCTGCTACCACGCATCTCATCCGAACGGCTATTAAACGGCATCAATAAGATATCGTTGAGATCCCCCGCTCCCGTACCTGATAGCTGGGTATGGCTAAAGCCCACCAGCCGATCATCGTGATAATGGTAGCCACTAATATAATCCCAGCCGCCTGTACCGTTATTCGGGCTTAATTGCACCATACCGTGAGGGACCGTTGCCCCCGGATAAGTATTAGCCAACCCGCCGGTACCTATCATCGGATCGACGTACTTCACCAAATCAGCTTTGGGTGTGTCTTTGCCATCGTCAGTGTTGCTATTACTGTCCGAATTACATCCGACCAAGCCTATCGAGACAGCAACCGCTGCGGCAAGTAATGAACGTTTAAACATATAACCTCCAATGTAAAATTTGTTTGATTTGCATGCCGAACTTATTTGGCTGGTGCGTCAGGCTTTTGGTTAGACATAACAAAGCTCAGCTGACCGCCGGCGTAAATTTCGTCATGGCTAAAGGTGTTATTGCTATCAAGTTTCTTGCCATTGATGGTGACCGACTCGACGTAGATATTGTCGGGACTGTTATTCTCCGCTGTGATGGTGAATAACCCGCCATCAACGGCCACCGTCATTTCATCGAACAACGGGCGACCAATGGTATAGACCGGTTCAGCTGGGGATATTTGATAGAAGCCCATCGCGCTCATGATGTACCACGCCGACATCTGCCCGACGTCTTCATTGCCTATCAGGCCTTCAGGGGTTGGCAGATAGAAAGTATCCATGACTTCGTCGATATACTCTTGCACCTTCCAAGGCTCTTCGGTGTAGTTATAGAGGTAAATAACGTGGTGATCAGGTTCATTGCCGTGGACATATTGACCTATGTAGCCTGTCATATCCCCTTGGCTAGTATCAGCATCGGAATCGGCATTGAATAACGCATTGAGGTTAGCCAGGAATGCCTGCTCTCCGCCCATCACTTCTTTTAGACCATCGATGTCGTGAGGGGCAAACCATGTCCACTGCCATGTGTTACCTTCGGTAAAGTCCTCCCCACGGTGCTCAGCTTTATATGGCCAGAAATAATCCAGCGGTGCGCCTTCACAATCATCCCCTTCACACGACGACATATTGTTAACCCAAGAGCCGTCGAGGTTTTTCGGTCGCATAAACCCTGTCGCGCCATATTGGCCATATTCACTCGGGTTATAATCGAAGTAGTTCTTGAACGCTTTCGCGCGTTCGAGGTAACGGGTTTCTTGCTGTTTATCCCCCGCTAAATGGGCTATTTGGGCAATACACCAATCGTAATAGGCGTTCTCTAGCCCATAAGAAACAGATTCATTAACGATCGTGTCGTAGATGTCGGCTGGATTATTTTTCACATCGGCAGGCACATAACCGAGATCTTCCTGATATTCGCCATGGCGGGTCATGACGATCCAGCGCTTATCACCGTTCCACGCATCCTGATATGGGATCCAATCACCTGTAATGCTCATATCAAAGTTAGCACTGACTTCAGCTGCAGCCATTGCCAGTTCATAATCTTGCTGGGTAAAGGCATCAGGGTATTTCACCATGGTATCGGCAATGACCGAGACGGCAGGATACCCCACCATTTCGCCAGTATAGTCAGAATGTAATTCCCACTTAGGTAACACCCCACCGGTCTTAAATTTATTTAGCAGATCATGAACATATTCAATAGAACGCTCTTTATCGATGATCGTTTTTAACGGATGGGACGCTCGGAAAGTATCCCACATTGAATACACCGAATAATTGGTGAAGCCGTCTTCTGCCTGATAGGCCTTTCCATCCATACCTCGATATTGACCATCACTGTCTTGATACACAAAAGGGGCAAAATAAGTGTGATAAACCGATGTGTAGAAGATGGTTTTCTCAGCGTCAGTTCCACCTTTTAGCTGAAATTTTTCCAGCACGTCATGCCATGCAACAGCGGCTTTGTCTCGCACTTCATCAAATTCAAAATCTGTCGTTTCTGCATCGATATTGGCTTTTGCACTCTCTGTACTTAATGGTGAAATAGCGACTTTGACCTGCAGTGCTTCACTACCCTGACCAAAATTAAGGTGGGTGATCACATCTCGGCTATCCGTTATTTCAGTCGCCTCGGTTTGTACACCTTCATCAAGAACAAGATACGAATCAAAAGGTTCGGAGAACTCGGCGTAAAAATAGACGGTCTGGTACTGCGCCCACTCGTTACTCACTCGCATACCCGCAATCGCGTTATCACCGACTATTTTGAAGCTAATTTCGCGGCTATGGTTACCCCACTCGCCCAATAACTCATGGCCTAAATCAACCTTCACCTTGCGATCTTGATCGTCAGGAAAATGATAGCGATGAAAAGCCACACGTTTGGTTGCCGTTAATTCGGTTTGAATTTTATTCTCTATTAAATCAGCCGAGTAATAGCCCGGTGTCGAAACCTCTGTACCCTTATCGATAGTTGCTACTCCGGCGTTAAAGCCGGTATAAGGCATGAAAGCAAAATCATTAAGATCCCCCTTACCAGCACCCGATATATGCGTGTTACTAAACCCCGAGATTCGATCATTGGAATAATGATAATCCGTTGGCGTATTGTCTTCCTTCGCGCCATCAGGGCTTGGCTGGATCATCCCTTCCGGTACGACAGCCCCAGGGATGACATTTCCCAACCCATCAGTACCGATAAACGGGTCGACATATTGCAGTAAAGTCAGTGAGTCATCAGGCTGGGTTTTACTGTCACTGCTACTGGAGTTACACCCCACCAACCCAAACGATAGAATAATGGCAGTCGCAATCAGCGTACGTTGAAACATGTTACCTCCATGAACATTTTCTTCAGATACAGCAATCCCTTACCACTAAATCGGAACACCGAGAATTGGCAATACCTGAAGTTATAAATAGTTGACAACTCGCTAACCGGCGTAGTTGCATGGGAGTGTGAAGGCAGGCAAGAGAGCATTCTCTTGCCTGTTTATTGTTGCTTTAACCGTATATGGTTACGTTAATCTCGTGTGGGTTAGTTAACGGGTTTCTGGTCGGTCATGACGAAACGCAGTTCACCACCAGGATAGATTTCGCTATGCGCGAAAGTATTGTATTTATCCAGCGGCTTCCCGTTAATTGTCACCTCTTGCACGTAAAGATTATCTGAGCCGTTGTTTTCGGTGATCACTTTGAAATCACCTTCTGGCAGATGCACCGTTACTTCATCAAAGACAGGACGACCAATGGTGTAAGTCGGATCTCCAGGAGTGATTTGGTAGAAGCCCATCGTGCTCATAATGTACCAAGCCGACATCTGACCAACATCTTCATTACCAATCAAGCCGTCAGGACCGTTGTGATAGAAATCCTTATACACCTGATCCAAGTATTCCTGCGCTTTCCAAGGCTGGTTGGTACGGTTGTACAAATAAATGACATGATGCGATGGCTCATTACCGTGAACATACTGGCCAATGTAGCCAGTCATATCTTGCAAATCACCTTCATTCGGCTCGGCATTAAACAGCTCGTCTAGCTTCTTATTCAGGCCATCAGCCCCCCCCATCAATTCAGTGAGGCGATCCAAATCCTGCATCAATGTCCATTGCCACTGCCAAGCATTGCCTTCGGTAAACCAATAGTGATCTACTTTATACGGGTCAAACTCTGCTAACTTAGTACCGGTATCATCAACGGGAACGAAGAACTTCTCGACCGGATCCCAATGGTTTTGCGACCACGTACTACGATCCATGTACTTGTCATAGTTCTGGGTGTCGCCTGCCGCTTTCGCTATCTGGGCAATCGTCCAATCGTAGTACGACATCTCTAACGCATAAGAGACAGAGTTCCAGTTCGGCACATGGATAAACTGGTATTGCTCGTAATAGCTGTACTGGCCCGGCATTACAGAAGCTAATATATCATCAGGAATTTGCGGGAAATCTTCGGGATGGTAAGTCGAGCTTTCCGTTGCCGCTAATAACGCATCATTCGGGTCGACGTCCATACCTTTGACAATGGCATCGGCAATAATAGCGGTCGCGGGGTAACCTATCATGGTGCCGGTATAGCTTGAATGAGCTTCCCATTTAGGTAATATCCCGGCATTCTTCTGCTTTCGGATCAGATCGTTGGCAAAGTCTTCGGCACGCTGTGGATAGATAATTGTCTGCAATGGATGTACAGCCCGGAAAGTATCCCACATCGAGTAGATTGAGTAGTTGGTCAGCCCATCTTCTTCGCGGATATAGCCCAGTAAATCGCGGTATCGGCCATCAACATCTTCAAATACGATAGGGGCAATTTGGCTATGGTAGAAGCCGGTATAAAAGTTGGTTTTCTCTACATCACTGCCACCTTTTAACCCAATGACAGAAAGCTCTTTTGCCCAAGCGTATTCAGCCGCTTCTTTCACTTTTGCAAAATTAAAATCAGGCACTTCCGATTCCAAATTTAGCTCAGCGCCTTTCCAATCAACCGGAGAAATTCCCACTCGTACTTCAATCGATTCATTACTTTCTGAGCCAAAATCAAGGTAAGCTGCGATTTCAGTATCACTACGAACGGCACCATGCGGTAACGAGCGCTCGGCACCATCTTGGTTCAGCATAAATGCATTAGCAATCGGCGCTGAGAATTTCGCATAAAAGAAAATATTGTGATCTTTTACCCAAGAACCACTGACCCGGCGGCCACGAATAGTGTAATCATCGACCACTTCAATTTTATTTAGGACACTCTCACCACCATTTGCTTGTAAAGTATGGCCAATGTCTAATTTAATTTTGCGTTCACTGTTTTTAGGGAAGGTGTATTTATGATAACCCACCCGAGTGGAAGCAGTTAATTCCGCTTCGATGCTTGATTTATTTAACTTAACTTTATAATAACCGGCCGATGCCTCTTCGGATTCTTTATCAAACGTATTTTCCTCGGCATTACTTTCATCGGTGTATGGCAAGATAAGAATATCGCCCAAGTCCGTCACACCAGTGCCGCTGAGATGAGTATGGCTAAAGCCATAGACAGGGATATTCTTGTCTATTATCTCACCCTTTTCATAATCACTGGCATCATGATAACCACTGGCAGAATGCCAGCCATCCAGTGTAGTATCTGGACTTAGCTGCACCATACCTTGAGGCACTGTCGCCCCCGGAAAAGTATGGCCAGAGCCCGCAGTACCGATAAATGGGTCAACATAATTCAGTACTTCCATATCAACGACAATCTCATTCTCTTTGTCGTCGCTACTATTACCACTATCAGAGTTACACCCACTCAAGCCTAGCGCTAAAGCAACAGCCAATGGTATATATTTCTTTTGGAACATAATGCCACCTTATTCAGCAAAATTCCTTGCTCGCTCAAACAATAAATCTGCCTGTTATAATTTTAAGTTTTAAATTGATTCGATATTGGATTATCTGGCATTTATTATTAATTATCGGCTATGGGTGAGATATAGGATTAATTACGCATTAACTATAAATTTGTAACCATCCCAAAAGGCTGTGAGTAATCTCTCATTGCCTTATACCCAATTCACTTCAAGGTGCTTGGTTCCGCGAGATAGGTATGGATATACGCCCGACAGATAATTAGTGTACCGAGCGTATAATTAATAAGGCAGGTTTATATTTCTGATGGCTCTTGTGCCGATTCACGTTTAATCAATAGTGGATGAAAAAAACGAGACAATGGACTATCGGTACCTTCGAGCGATAGCCTTGCAGCATTCATTGCCATTGATTCTATTGGACTTCGGATCGACGTGAGTTTAGGGCTGAAATAGCACTGAGGTAACACATCATCAAATCCCACAATAGAAAGGCGCTCTGGAATCGCAACACCATGCTCTTTGAAAACCTGCATTGCAGCAGCAGCATAAAAGTCATTAAAGGCAACCATCGCGGTAACAGGTAGACCTTTATTCAGTAAATTCGAAGCAGCCTCTGCGCCACCTGGCTCACCGAACGGAGCCTCTTCGACCCAGTCAGGATTAAAAACAATGCCCGCTTCATCCAGTGCACGGCGGTAGCCATCAAAACGCGTAAATTTATCGTCGACTTCCATTTCACAAGAAAGGTATGCGATACGACGGTGGCCCAGTTCAATCAGGTGGCGAGTCGCGAGGTATGTACCTTCACTGTTATCGAGCCAAACACATTGTGTTTCTACGGCTGGCACATAGCGGTTAAGAATAATAAGGCCAGGGATCTGTTTCGCGTACTGCGTCAATGCTTCATCACTCATCGCCTTACTGTGTATCACAATGTTACGACACCCTTTACTGAGCATGAACTGTATCGCATCACCTTCACAACCCGCATCGTATTCGCCACTTGAAACAATCAGCTTTCGCCCGTGCTGACGAGCAACCTTTTCAACGCCTTGGGTTAGCAAGCCATAGAAAGGTGAATTGAAGCGACTGATAATCAAGCCAATCGTGTCATCGCTTTGATTGATATTTAACCGACGATTACCTTTCACCACATAGCCCAGCTTTGCCATAACGGCTTCGACCTTGGCCACCGTTTCCGGCAACACACTGCTCGATTGATTAATTACTCGTGAAACGGTCGCCGTCGACACACCAGCAGATTTTGCAACGTCATTGATAGTAGGCATTTGTGGAGTAGCTCTCAGTTTTAAACCATGTAAATTACATTGAATTTTATTCTTTTACATTGGTGAATTCCATCACGGATCTTAGTATTTTGTCGCATTATCCTGAATATGTGACCTGAAATGGGTTTGTAATTAGAAATATATCTGTTTCCTACATTAATCCGGATGTAAATTACATGAATAACAAAATAAAATCGACTCCTTCTACTGGGCTAGCCTTGCTACCTATTATTGCGATGGTCTGTTTCCTCGTGATCGGCTACGGCGTGTATGGCCTACCAATCGAAAGCTTACTGCTATCTTCTGCCGTTGTTGCTGCATGTGTAGCGTGGAAGATTGGTTATAGCTGGGATGACATTCAAAATGCAATTATCGAACGTTTGGCTAAAACCATACCAGCAATATTTATTCTGGTTCTCGTCGGCGGTTTGATTGGTAGCTGGATGGTGGGTGGTACCATCCCAATGCTGGTCTATTACGGTCTAAAGATCATAAGCCCTGAATACTTAGTACTCACCGCTTTTTATGTAACCTGTATTGTATCACTGTGTACCGGTACCTCTTGGGGTTCTGCGGGCACTGTCGGTGTCGCGCTCATGGGTGTCGCTACGGGTATGGATGCTAACTTAGCCGCCGTTGCCGGTGCTGTTGTATCGGGCGCATATTTTGGCGATAAAATCTCACCATTGTCTGATAGTACGAACTTTGCGCCAGTTGTTGCGGGAACTGATTTGTACTCTCACATTCAACATATGCTGTGGACGACAATACCTGCTTTCCTACTCTCTAGCGTTGTATTCTTCTTTGCTGGTAGCAGTGATGTCGCAGCAAATACCCCTGAAAAAGTAATCGCTATTCTTGCCAATATTGAGCAGTTGTTCTCACTAAATGTCGTACTCCTTCTTCCACCAGCACTTATCCTGTGGGGAGCAATCCGTAAGTTACCAACCATTCCTCTCATGCTGGCTGCTATTGCTATCGGTGTCGTGAATGCCGTTATCTTCCAAGGCTTTAGCTTGGTAACAGCACTGACGTCTATGCTTAGCGGTTTTAATGCCGGAATGTTTGTCGATGCCGGGCTAGCGAATGTGACGGTTATTGATGATGTACTTACCCTTGTAAACCGCGGAGGCATGACATCAATGCTGGGTGTGGTTCTGCTTGTATTCTGTGCCTTCTCTTTTGCTGGTACGCTTTCACTTACGGGCGGTCTGAAAGTCTTGGTTAATACCCTGTCGAAAGGGATCAAAGGAACCGCCAGCCTAATTGGCGCAACGATAGTCACTACGATTACCGTTGTTTGTACAACGTCTGACGGTAAGCTAGCCCTGCTTATTCCTTCTGAACTCTTCCGTGATACCTACAAAAAAATGCAGCTTGATGCGAAGAATCTTTCCCGCACCATTGAGGATGCAGGTACGGTAATAGAACCACTTGTGCCATGGACCAACGCGGGGGTCTTTATGGCTGCGACCTTAGGGGTTTCAACATTGGATTACCTACCTTGGGCAGTTCAAAACTATTCCGCCATTTTCTTTGCCATGATCTGGGGTATAACCGGTGTTGGTATTGCTAAAGCGGTGAAAGAAGTACGTCAGGGCGAGACAGCGACAGCATAACCCCCCCCCCAACAATACACATATAAATAACAACCGGAAGCCTCGTGATGGTCGAGGCTTCCCGCTTTAAACGAGGATAATATGGCGCACGAACTTGATACCGTTATTAATCGCTATGGTACAGACTGCTTGAAATGGGACTACATGGAGAAGTGGCTTGGCGTACCGGAAGGAGAAGCGCTACCGAGTTGGGTCTCTGATTGGGACTTCAAAGCACCGGAATTTATTACCAAGCCAATGCAGGAACGTCTAGACCACGGTATATTCGGTTACTCGGAACGAAGCGACGAATACTTCAACTCAGTGATCGACTGGTGGTCTGAGCGACATCAGGTCACGCTAGAAAAAGAGTGGTTTCATACCACCCCCGGCAGCATGCCAGCCATTGCAATGCTTGTTGAACGCTGGAGTAACCCTGGCGATGAAATCTTGTTGCTAAGCCCTGTTTACCATGCGTTTTACCGCACAATCGAAAATACGGGAAGAACTGTCGCAGAGTCCTCTTTGATTAACGACAACGGCTACTACACAATTGATTTTGCTGATTTGGAAGCACAACTTAAAAGCGGTGTGAAAATCATGATGTTCTGTAACCCACATAACCCTGGTGGCCGTGTATGGACAGAGCAAGAAGTCACACAAGTATGCCAACTATGCCACCAATACGGCGTTTACTTGATTTCAGATGAGATTTGGGCGGACGTTGTCTTTAGTGGCAGTAAATTTTACAGTTGCTTGCGCGTTGATCCGGTGTATTTCGACAAATTAGCGGTATGTATTGCTGGTACCAAATCATTTGGCTTACCTTCAATGCGCCTAACTAACACCATGATCCCAAATGCTAAAGAAGCTGAAGCTTTAAAATCAAAGCTGCTAGCCTACGGTATCGATGTCTACAGTGCTTTCAGCATTATTGCTAACCAAGCAGCCTACCGTCACGGTAAAGAGTGGCTCGACAATACCATTCAATATCTCGAAGCAAACAACCGGCTATTGGAGGCGTTTGTTACCAAAGAGCTCAACCAAGTCACTTATCGGGTACAAGAATCCACTTACCTGGCATGGCTCGATTGCCGTGAAATGAACATTCCCGACGAAGAGCTTGAAAAGCAACTGCATAATGCCGGTGTAATCCCCACCATGGGCTATAGCTTTGGCAAGCAAGGACGTGGCTTTGTTCGCCTCAACCTAGGCTGCCCAAAGTCTATCCTTGAAGAGAAAATCAACCGCTTACGTACTGTATTGAAATAATCACCATCGAACTTTAGGTAGAAGTGTTATGCGATTTGGTTTAGATATTGGCGGCACGAAGATTGAGCTACGTGCCTACGACAAAAATAGCCAAGAGCTATTAAAACAGCGGGTTGCAACACCCAATAACTACGCTGAATTTTTAGAAGCGGTAACGACACTGGTGAGAGCCAATGAGGCTGAACTAAAAACACAGGCAAGTATTGGCATCGGATTACCTGGGGCTATTTGCCCCAAGACAAGGCTGATCAAAAATGCCAATTGTACGTTTTTGAATGGGATGGATCTTAAAGGGGATTTAGAACGCCTGCTCGAAAGAGACATCTTTATCGCCAACGATGCCAATTGTTTTGCTTTATCTGAAGCTATCGATGGCGCTGCAGCGGGAAAGAAAGTTGTATTTGGCGTTATTCTCGGCACTGGCTGTGGCGGTGGGCTGGTCATTAACCAGCAATCGATTGTGGGCGCCAATGCAATCTGTGGGGAGTGGGGACATAATGCTTTGCCTGACTATCATCCCGATAAAGATGGTCAGTCCCAGCCATGTTACTGCGGAAGATATAACTGCATTGAACGCTATATCTCCGGTAGCGGTTTTGAGATGCAATATCATCAACGCTTTGGTGAAAGTAAATCAGCACCGGACATTGCCAAGGCACTGGCTGCAGGAGATCAGAAAGCCCGCTTAGCTTACTACCAGTTGGTAGACCAAGTAGCGAGAAGCTTTGCCACCATTGTTAATATCCTCGACCCGGATGCCATTGTGATTGGAGGAGGCATGTCAAACATCGCCTCTTTGTATGACGACGTGGCCAAGCAGATGAAACAATATGTTTTCAGCCCTGATAGTGAAACGGCATTGTTACCAGCCAAATACGGCGATAGCAGCGGTGTACGTGGGGCCGCTTGGTTACCACTTAGCCAAGTATAATTGAAAAGGCCCTCTTTCGAGGGCCTTCCTATTTCTGTTTTTACTGGCACTTATAGCCAAAGAATTCACTTAATTCGACGGTTTTTTATCTGTCATGACAAAACGTAACTCACCACCAGCGACAATATCGCTGTGATTAAAGACCCAACCATCGGCCAAGGCATTGCCGTTAATGGTCACGCTCTGTACGTACTTATTGGCAGGGCTGTTGTTTTCGGCCACCACTGTAAACGTTCCGTTCGGTAAGTTGACTTCGACCTTATCAAACAATGGACGGCCAATCGTGTATTCAGGGATCCCCGGTGTCACCTGATAGAAGCCCATTGCGCTCAGTACATACCACGCCGACATTTGACCGACGTCTTCATTGCCAATGAGGCCATCTGGGGTCGGCTTGTAGAACTCTCGCATCACCCTATCTAAGTACTCTTGGGTTTGCCACGGCTCATCGGTACGATTCCACAGATAGACAATATGGTGTGATGGCTCGTTGCCATGCAAGTACTGGCCGATAAACCCTGTCATATCCGGTAAGTCTTCACCACTGGTTGATTCATCGGCTTTAAACAGGGCATCGAGATCCTGTTTGAAGCCATCCTTGCCGCCTAATAATTCTTCTAGCTTCTTGAAGTCATGGAATGTTTGCCACTTCCACTGCCAAGCATTGCCTTCGGTAAAGGCAAACTCATCAACGTGGTAGGGATCAAACATCTCTTCCCCTTCAGGTAAGTTAAATGAGCCGTCGGCATTTAGCGCGCGGAAGAAACGAGTTTCAGCATCCCAATATTTAAGGTAATGCTCAGAGCGATCAAGATACGTCTGCTGAGTGGCACTGTCACCGGCCAACCGAGCAACCTCTGATACCGCCCAATCGTAGTATGAATACTCGATGCCATACGAGGCTGAATTCCAATAACCGTATGGGACAAAACCGTCCTCAATGTTGGCCTTCATCTGCAAGTCCTGCACATAGGCCAAGGTATTCTGATCCCAATCGGGGAAACGGGATAAGTCGTATGTCGTGGTTTCCTTCACTGCATGTAGGGCATCGTTGATGTCGATATCAAAGCCTTTTGTCAGTGCATCGGCAATAATTGAGACCGATGGGTAACCAATCATGGTGCCTGTGTAATGGCCATGCAGTTCCCACTTAGGCAACAAACCACCATCTTTCTGCTTGCGGATCAAATCATTGACGTACTGCTCAGCTTTATCTGGATGAATGATGGTTTGTAGCGGGTGGAATGCACGGAAAGTATCCCACATAGAATAAACGGTATAGTTTGGCGTATCGTCGGCCTGTTTGATGGTTTTAGCCGGATCCATGGCGCGATATTGACCGTCAACGTCTTGGAAGATCATCGGGGCAATTTGCGTGTGATACATTGCAGTATAAAAGTTGGTTTTTTCAGTTTCCGTTCCCCCTGAGACCCCAACCGTATTCAGCTCATCCGCCCACGCTTTTTCAGCCGCGGCATGTACCTCATCAAACCCCCAGCTTGGCACTTCAGATGCAAGGTTAAGCTGCGCACCGTCCATGCTTGTTGCTGAAATCGCCAGTTTGATTTCTAATGGCTTATTGCTCGGTTCGAATTCGAAATATGATACGACTTCTTCGCCTTCGATATTGACGCTATTCAGCACATCGTCGAACTCAACTCCATCTACAACAACTTTATTCGAAATAATAGGCGATGAAAATTTCGCATAGAAATACACACTTTGATTCTTCGACCAAGAATCACTCTTACGGTGGCCTCTGACCGTGTAGGCATCAATAATTTCAAGCTCATTCAATAACGACTTATTGCCCCAGCTTTTATTCAAGGTGTGCGCTAAGTCCAATTTAATAAACGGTGTTTCACCATATTTAAATTGGTACTTATGGTAACCAACACGTGGTGAAACCGTCAGTTCTGCCTCGATTGCATCACGATTTAACGTGACAGAATAATAGCCCGGCTTCGCCGTTTCATTACTTTTATCAAACGTGTTGTAACGGCTATTTTCCTCATTGGTGTAGGGTAAAATAAGAATATCACCAAGATCCGTGATCCCTGTTCCACTTAAATGCGTGTGGCTAAAACCATAAACAGGAATATCATCTACAGTACCATCATCAAAATATCCCGCCGCCGATCCCCACCCTTCCATAGTTGTATCTGGACTCAGCTGCACCATACCTGATGGAAAAGCCGCTCCGGGAAAAGTGTGTCCATCAGGGCCAGTACCAACAAAGGGGTTAACGTAATCTAGCACTTTGTAATTGTCTGGGCGTTCATCAACTTTACTGTTGTTATCGCCATCAGAGTTACACCCGGTTAAACCGACAACACTGGCAATTGACAGTGCCAAGAGCGCTCGTGTAAACATAGAAACTCCTAATAGATTAAATGCCCAACATTTTCTAAATTAATAAACATTCGCTGGGTTTGAATTATCATTAGAAATTCTATCGACGACTCATTTTTAACTTAATACGATTTTTAATTCATTTACTGGACTTTGTTACCTTAAATACATAATTGTGTTGATGATCTCAATTCGCAGTAATCTTGACCATTCATCATGCATTGGAATAAAAATCACATCGCCAATAATCGGGCACAAATATCCTATAAAGGGCACAAATGTCCACTATTAACGTTTTCTATAGCTCCGATAATAAGCATTGCAATAATTTACTCACCACAAAGTATTAATAAACATGAGTAAGTAACTCTACATTTTCTTTTTACATCAAATTATTTCGAAATTAATAGGTCTGTTATGTTTAATAAGCACATTCTGGCAGTAACACTTTCAGCTATTTTAGCGTCACTAGCAGGTTGTAATTCAGATAGTGGTCAATCCGATGATGGCGGCAAAACACACCCCATCAAGGTCCTAGAGTATGTTGACCCATTTATTGGCACCGGATTTAATGGCCATACTTTCCCTGGAGCTGTTGTCCCCGAAGGGTTTGTCCAATTAAGTCCCGATACCCACCTTACTGGCTGGCACTCATCCAGTGGTTATCACTATGATGACACCACACTCTACGGCTTTAGCCACACCCACTTAAGCGGTACAGGCATTGGTGATTTAGGTGATATCTTGTTTATGCCTTACAGCCAGGATGATCAGCACCAAAAGTCTGCATTTCAAAAATCGACGAGCATGCAACAGCAGGCTACTACCAAGTCACACTCGATAACTCAGGCATTGAAGCAGAGCTCACCGCAACCCCAAGGGTTGGCCTCCACCGCTATCACTACCCTTCAGATCAACCAAAAAAACTGAAAATCGATCTGGGTCATACCTTAAACGAAGACTGGGGCGGTGTTAGCCTAGAAAACGAAATTACCTTCATTGATGATAAAACGGTGATTGGTAAGCGTATCAGTGGTGGCTGGGCGGCTGATCAGCATGTGTATTTTGTTGCGACTTTCTCCTCCCCAATCAAGCAGTTTCAAATCACCGATGAAGGGCAAGATATCAACGGTAATACCGGCAATGGTAAAAAAATCGTGGCCTTTATCGAGTTTGAGCCCAGCAATGAGCCGGTGGAAATCAAGGTGGCATTATCTCCGGTCAGCACCGCTGGGGCTGAAGCCAACCTAGCAGCAGAAGCGGCTGATATTAATTTTGACCTTGCTCACCAACAAGCAGAGCAGCGCTGGGAAGAGAGCCTTGACCCGTTCCATATCGAAGGTGGTAGTGACGATCAGAAAACCATTTTCTATAGTGCGCTCTACCACACTAAATTAGCGCCAATGATCCACCAAGATGTAGATGGTCAGTACCGGGGAATGGACAAGGCAATTCATACCAATCCAGAAGGGCAAACCAATTACACTGTCTATTCAATGTGGGATACTTTCCGTGCCTTGCACCCACTGAAAACCATTACCGAACCCAACCGTGCCGTGGAATACGCACTCAACTTGGTCGAAAAGCAAAAAGAAGGCGGCCTATTACCCAAGTGGGAACTCCACAGCAACTACACGGGCACCATGGTGGGCTATCCCGCTGTGGCGATCATTGCTGATGCGATGATCAAATACCCTGACGCTTTCACCCAGCAACAAAAACTGGAAGCACTCAAAGCCGGTATTGCCAGCTCAACATGGCATCCTGAAGATTTCCAACATTGGGATCAAGACCTGCTCAACAAGGTCATGACCCCACATATCAAATTCATTGAAGATATCGGCTACGCACCCGCCGATGAAACAAACGAATCCGTTTCTTACGGACTGGAAAATGCCTACTACGACTGGTGTATCGCGCAAATTGCCAAGCTGGCGGGCAGCGATCCAGCCTACAACACATACATGGAACGGGCAAAAGGTTACCAACGCTATTTCGATTTCAACCCAGCAGAGTATACCGAGCATAGTGCCACTGGCTTTATGCGCCCGGTAATGCTGGATGGCAGCTGGCGAACGCCTTTCGACCCATACAATGCCGAACATGAAACCGGTGATTACACCGAAGGAAATGGCTGGCAGTGGACATGGTTCGCCCCACATGACATCAATGGATTGAAATCGGTAATGGGGGGAGAAACGGCCTTTAGAGAAAATCTTGATGCCTTATTCAATGCCGAGGAGCAAGAAGGCACCAGCGACATGACCGGGCTAATTGGTCAATATGTCCATGGTAACGAGCCGGACCAGCATGTGCCTTATCTATATAACTACACCACGACACCTTGGAAGACCCAAGAATATGTCGACCAAATACTTGAAGAATTCTACCTTGCCACCCCTGAAGGGATTGTCGGCAACGAAGATGTGGGTGCGATGTCGGCCTGGTATGTCATGAGCGCGTTGGGCTTTTATCAAGTCACGCCAGGTAGCACAACTTACACCATTGGCCGCCCACTGTTTAATGAAGCGACGATACCTGTTGCAGGGGGTGAATTTACTGTTACCGCAGAGAACAATGGCCCCGACAACCTGTATGTTGAGTCAGTCACCATAAACGGAAAAGCACTGACTAAGGATCTCTTCTTTGACCATAGTGAATTTAAGCCCGATGGCAACCTGCACTTTGTCATGACATCAACACCACCACAGCCATAAATATAGCGGCATCAATTATCTCTACCAACGCACGCCTCAGCCCTTGCTGCGGCGTGCTCTTACCCACTCCCACGTTCTCATGAGAACCTTAACCATACTCACCTTTCTAAGGAAGGAATCCATGTCCAAACGACCTGCATTACCGACAATTCAAGTCATGAAAACTGCGCTGTTTGCAGCCACATTAGGCATTGCGAGCCTAGGGCTAACCGGTTGCAATAGTAGTAGTGATAATAGTGATTCAAAAACCACCACGAATACCGAGCTTATTGGTCACTTTTTTGGTGTTTTCGACGATAATTGGGACAAGAGGCTCCGCGAAGACACCCCGTTCGATAAAATGGACTTCATCTACATCGCTTTTGCCCATCCCTATGATGAAGATGGCGATGGTATATATGAGCTTGGCTACGAAAACGCCCACCAAGAAGCCCCGTTTACTGATCAAGAACGTATTGATCAAATTGTCACCCTTGCACGCGCTAAAAACCCTGAGATCAAGCTACTGATCTCTGAAGGGTGGAGCATGCAAGACTACTGGAAAAGTGCACAAGATCCTGAAATCTTCGCTGAAAGCGTTATCACCATGATCCGTGCCCATCAACTCGACGGCTTTGACATGGATTACGAGATAGGAACCGACCCCATAAATCTAAGCCAGTTTACAGACTTGGTCCTCGCCCTTAGAAAACGGATAGATCTTGCCAGTATAGAAGATGGCCGTAGCAATAACCCTTACCTACTGACCATTACCCCAGACCATACCTCACTCGACGTATGGGATGGAAAGCTGGTTAACCAGCACTTTGACTATGTCAATTTACAAACCTACTGGGGCAATCGCTTCGACTTTATCGATCAATTCGAGGAAACAGGCATCGAGGTATCAAAAATGCTGATCGGCCTTGCCAGCGAAAGCTATAACCGCCCAGCTGACGCACCTGCAGCTTTTGTGGATATAGCCAAACAACGCGGTGCACGTGGCATTTTTGCTTGGCGACTTGATACCGATAGCTTGGATCAACAAGACACGCCGCACTACTCCATTGCGAAAGAAATGTGGCAATTAATGGGCCGCGAAAATACCCAGTAGCCCGATAAATTCCGTAATCAACCTGCCAAGTATGTACCAGATAGTCGCTTGCCATCATGTGCTATCTGGCCTTTCCATTATTAGCATCAAAATTGGCACGTAAACTGATTTATAACATTTAACAACGATGTGGTGAAAATAGCGAAAATAATATTCTTTCAAGAGAGTAATATTAACTATCCTTCATCCATAGGTAAGTTCAACGCCTAACTCTATCCATCAACCGATAGTTTTTTTAGTAAAGAATACATCTACAAACACATCAACGACGACTACCTAAAACTCCTCACCATAAAACGTATAAAAAACAAACCATGATGTAATCCAATATTCACTACCTCAAAGATAGCAATAAATAGAATGTACAAAATTTCATGCATTAATATAAGCGCTTCATATATAAACCCCTTACATATAAACCCTTTACATATAAACCCTTTATATACATAAGGTTATAACATATCACCTATCGCATAGCCTAAAAAATAATACACAGCAAAGATGCAACAAATTTAATATCATTTTTTTGGATCAAGATCACGGTAATACCATGAGATTCCATACATCATTATGATATCAATCCCATAATAAACAAGGTTGACAATAGGGATGTCAGAAGAAGTTTGCGACTGCCAACTAATAAAATGCCCTAAGTGCGGGCAGAGTGATAATTTTTTAATCAATATAGATGACGGTACTCTCATCTGTATCTGTGGATATAAAACAACGCTACCAAGCTGCAGCTGCAAATAAAACCTCTAAAGGAATAGTATGAATTATTTTCAATGCCCATCATGCAATGACCTTGTCCACTTTCATCGTATACATAGAACGAGATTAGAACGTCTTGTCAAAAAGAAATATGCTAAATATCAGTGTAGCAACTGTTCATCAATTATTCTTTCTCATATGTCTATGATGGAGGTGCATTTGATAAAGAGTGGTGAGAAAGAAAAAGAACCAGAGTTGTAAGGTTAAGCAGTATGAAAGGCTCTAATGGCATCGACCTCAAATTAAATCAGCAATATTACGTTGAACATTTGATTAATCTTCATTGGCGATATTTTAACGCAATATCCGATGATGACATCGCGGAGTTAACCTATCTTGAAGAGGTAATAGAAAAAACGAAAAATAATTTAGTCAATTTATCTGAATAGGTTTTGGTGGCAGAAATAAGCGGCCTGCCACCAACAAACATTTTCAAATTACAGCCTAAACCTCAAATTACAGCCCAGATCTCAGATTACAGCCCAAACCGCCATACCGGCCTCGTTCCCCAAAGTAGCCAGAACACCGCCGACGGCATAATCTTTTTCTTTCTCCATAAGAACTGTGCTTGGTGTTTAAGAAAAGCAGCTTTCAAAAAGGCATCGGCTAACTGCTGAGACTCGTCGATATTCACCTTCCGAAGCTCATCAAGCTCACTTCCAGCTAAGATCTGTCGCTGTTTCCCTTCTTCAAGCCATTGTCGAACAATATATTCAGCCCTTTCCATCAGCTCCGTTTGCGGAGCTACATCTTGAATGAGCCCAATAGCCAGTGCTTGCTGAGCATCGGGTTTCCATCCCTCAGCACCTAGCATACGCTGCGCGCTCTCCTCCCCAATCAAGCGAGGTAAATGTACACTTGAGCAACCTTCAGGAGTAACACCGAGTACAGAAAAAGGCGTCGAAAACGTTGCATTGTCAGCAGCAACAATGCCATCGGCTAATGTCGCAGATGTCACACTGGCACCAATTGCCGGGCCATTCACTGCGATCAACAATGGCTTGGTGCAACCAAGGAAAACCTCGAACAACGCTTGGTTGTTCGAAGCAATCAACTCACGCAATTTACGTGGTGCCATTACCTTTAAGGTACCACTGAGGTTCACCCCGGCGGAATAATAGTCCCCCGCCCCAGTGAGAATGATGGCTTTGACCTTACTCTCAATATTTGCCTTCTCAAAAACCTCTTTGAGGGCGTTCATCATATCCATCGTCCAGCCATTTAATTTCGCCGGACGGTTCATCGTTATCGTTAGAATCCCCTGCTCAAGCTGAGTCAATAATTGGCCAGCAGAAACTGTACCTAGCTGCATGTCGTTCACAATGGTCGCCTCCCTTCAATGGCACGCTATTTAATTCACTCTATCTCAACAAAAATGAGTCATGCGTTCTTCCAATCTACCTTTATCTGTAACTTTCTACATCACCTGCAATTAGGATCTAACGTAGATCGTATTACCGACCAAAACTGTTTAAAAAAACTACAACTGCGGTATCGGTCACGCTATTACAAAGCTGTAGCTATTAGGGTAGAGATAAAAGTTAGAACAAAGAAACTAAGATTCGTCACTGCCTACAATGGGTTTGATTTAGGGTTAGTTTGAGCCTTGATTAAGCCTAAATTGAAAAGTTTGCTGACATCACTGTTTTGCCGATTTCGGCATCACATAATTTTAGCGCAGCCAACTTTACAATTTAGTATTGCGGAGTCAGGCAGATGGAAAAACTTAAATTAGCTAAGGAATTATTTACCAGACCACTAACCTTAGAAGAACTACACAAGCTGGATCAGCTCGAGCGGCAAGCCAAAGGCAAGGAAAAACTGTATATCGCCTCCTTGTGGGATGCGGCATATGCCTTGGTAGAGCCAGCGGTCCTCCACCAGGCGCGTGAAGCAGGCCTACTCTAACCATATCCTTTATGGTGATTGACTGTATGGGGAAAGAACATTCTGTATTTCCCCTAATAGTTTATTCCGCTTATGATACTCCGTTCAATTAAACTTAATTTAAATACACTTAAATTAAGTTTATAAATCATTTCACATATAACGCCTAACTCTTTTGTCCACAGCCATAATACCTCTTCACCTCACATTAATTTAATAATACAAATAAACCAACAAAAGCATAAAAGCGCAAAGGTGATTAACATCACCATAATTTCGTCAATAAACACAAATAAGGTGATCAAAATCATGAAGATATACCAACAATAGTGATGAGTTTATCACTTTCTTAAAAGCCCCTTTGATTAGCATAAAATAATACAATAGCTTGTATGTGTACCAAGGATATTAAGGTGTAAGGATGAACACACATAAGCAAATTGCCCAAGACGCAATCGAACTCGTTAGGCCAGCGATAGAGCGCCTATTCTCACGGACTAATCGACAAGAGCTTCATATTGTCGTGATGGATCCACGGCTTAAGCCTTGGGAGTGCAGCTTTGAAGAAGCCATTTTAGTTGAAACCTCAATCGGTCAGCCCGATGCATGGACGATTCCTTTCGACCAGCTAGCACGAAAAAAAGCCCAACAAGCTTGGCGTGATTCTCAAGCCAACATCAATCATCAAACTAGCCATCCGTCGTCATTACGTGACGATGATGTGCTGTATTACGGCTCGTTTGTCTACGGCAATGTCGTCGTCGCCTGCAGCGGTGTGCAGCAATGGTATGACATGTTAATTAGCGGCTGGATTGCACTTGCTATCGAGCAACTGACGATAAATGACTACCAAACTCAAAAAATCGAAAACCCTACTCAAACTTACCGATGTGAAAAATAACAATAGGTATTAATAATATGAATAAACTACTAAAAGCAGTCATGGTCACCGCAGGTGTATTAGCGTCAGCAACAGCAATGGCCGCTGATTATCCAACAAAGAATATCCGCTTGGTCGTCCCGTTCGGTGCCGGTGGCGGTACTGATGCGGTAGGTCGCACACTGGCCAATAGCGCTAAAGATGTGCTTGGTCAAAACATTGCCGTCATGAACCGCACCGGTGGTGCTGGTGCTGTAGGGATGAGCTTTGGTGCCCAGCAGCGTGCTGATGGTTATACCCTGACCGTTGTTACCCGCGAGATTGCTTCACTGCCACAAATGGGGCTAATGCGCCACAATGCAGATGATTTCAAGCTTATCCGCATGGTTAACCTAGATCCAGCCGTTGTTCTTGTGGCTGCCGATAGCCCGTACAACAGCATCAACGATTTGATTGAAGAAGCCAAAAAAGAGCCGGGTAAAGTGAAGTTTGCTTCAACCGCTGCGCCAAACTTCTACTTAATGGCACTTGAGAAAGACCAAGAAATCAAGCTAAACGCGATTCCTTACAATGGTGCATCTGAAGCAATCCCAGCCGTTCTTGGCAACCATACTGATGTCACTATGGTGACACCAGGCGAGGCAATTGCCCAACTTCGCTCAGGCCAGTTAAAGGCCCTAGGCGTGATGTCTGAAGAGCGCATCTCGTTTATCAAAGACGTTCCGACATTGAAAGAACAAGGTGTGGATGTCGTAACAGGTACATGGCGTGGTATCGGTGCCCCTAAAGACACACCAGATCACATTATTGAAAAGCTAGGTACAGCATTTGACGAAGCGATGGCTAGTGAGGAATTCAAGTCATTCATGGCAACTGGCGCGATGACTATTCACAATCTTAACGCCGAAGAATTTACTAAATTTGTCTACGAAGATACTCAATCTCTAGGCACGCTAATTAACTAAACCTATCAGGAGCTAGCCCAGTGCTGGCTCCATTCTTTTGAACACGCTCAACACAAGGATGGATTCTATGTTAAATAGAAACTTTCTTTTCCCGTCCCTGATAATTTTATTAGGTGCCGCTTCACTCATTATTATCAGCCAATTCGACAAGCCCATGTTTCAAGATGCTAGTGTCGATGCGGCCTTTTTCCCAACCGTGGTAGTCATTGCCATGATGGTGATCTCGACAGTATTAATCTTCCAGCACTGGCAAAAAAATAAGCTCAAGAAAAATCCACACCTAGAACATGAAGAACCGCTTTTTTCCAAACTCTCTATTTTTGGTATCGCATACCTCTTTGGATACGCCTTCTTAATTCATATTCTCGGCTATCTGTTTGCAAGCCTTATAGCCTTCGCCCTGTATCTTATTTATTTCAAGGTGAAGAAACCCCTCTATTACGTGATTGCAGCCGTCTTCGTTTTCTCTGTTTATTACTTATTCGGCGAAGTGTTTGTAATCGCACTTCCTGATGGCATCATTTTGTAAGAGGCCGCTTATGTTAGAACATCTATTTTCAGGCCTTCTAACGGCCTTTAGCCCAAGCGTCTTTCCCGTCCTGGTCTTCGGCGTGCTGGGCGGTATTATCCTTGGCGCCCTACCCGGTTTAACAGCCACCATGGGGGTTGCGATCCTACTGCCTTTTACCTTTGGCATGGAGCCAACAGCAGCCCTAGTTATGCTGATTGGTGTATATATCGGTGGCATTTACGGCGGTTCGATAGCCGCTATTTTGCTCAAAACACCGGGAACACCAGCCTCAGCCGCCACAGTGCTTGATGGACACACTTTGGCAGCTAAAGGCCAAGCAGCGCGAGCCCTGAGTATTTCTGCGGTAGCATCTTTTATTGGCGGTTTGATCAGTACTATTGTATTGATTGCAATTGCTCCGCTACTGGCTGATTTTGCCCTTAAATTCAATGCACCAGAATATTTCGCTCTTGCACTGTTTGGGTTAACCATTATTGCCAGTGTATCGTCAAAGAACATTCTAAAAGGCTTATTAGCTGGTAGCATTGGTTTGCTGATTTCTACCGTCGGCCTTGATCCTATCAGTAGTGTGCCACGCTTTACCTTTGATGTGATGGACTTATATAGCGGCATCAATGTCATTCCGGTTCTGATTGGCTTGTTTGCTATCTCAGAAGGCCTCAATCAGCTTGAGAAATTACACACCCAGAAGAAAAGCGCACCACCTAAATTTGACCATAAGCTACTGAGCAAGAAAGATCTGAAAACCATGCTGCCAACAGCGATCAAAAGTGGTTTGATGGGCACTTCAATTGGCTCAGTGCCGGGTGCAGGTGCCGATATTTCGGCGTTCGTTTGCTACAACGAAGCCAAGCGCTCAGCGAAGAACCCAGATGAATTTGGCAAAGGCTCGGTACATGGTTTGGCCGCAGCAGAAGCAGGCAATAATGGCGTTACTGGTGGCTCATTGGTTCCGCTACTAACACTGGGGGTACCTGGTGACGCCGTTGCGGCAGTATTGCTTGGCGCTCTGATAGTACAAGGGTTAACTCCAGGGCCATTACTGTTTAGCCAGAACCCAGAAGTGGTATATGGCGTGTTCAGCTCAATGCTGGTTGCCAACATTGTCATGTTGCTCATCGGCCTGCTCGGCATCCGTTTCTTCTGCCGGATCATCGAGGTACCGAAGATCATCATGATCCCTATTATTATCTTCTTGTCAGTCATTGGTGCCTACGCCATTAACAACTCGATGTTTGATGTGGGTATCGCAATCGGCTTTGGCTTATTCGGCTTTATCCTCAATAAGATGGAGATCCCTTCATCCCCAATCTTGTTGGCCATCATTCTCGGGCCGATGGCAGAGACAAACCTGAGGAAATCGCTATTGATGTTTGATGGCAGTTGGTCATTCTTGTATGAACGCCCTATTGCCCTTGCATTCATTGTGTTGGCTGTATTCTCGGTTTACTCCACGATGAAGCTCAAGAAGAAGCAGGCGCAGAAGCCTGTGACGCCTTAGTCAACCGTGTGGTAGCAGATTATCGATATTACAAAGCCTCGTCTTTCGACGAGGTTTTGTAACATGTAGCAAAGTGATCTAGGTATAGCGGATTTGTTTAAAAAACCATTTCACTTAACTCAACGCATACGAAAAAGGCCTTGTCTTTCGACAAGGCCTTTAAATTTGGCGGAGAGATAGGGATTTGAACCCTAGATACGCTACAAACGTATGCCGGTTTTCAAGACCGGTGCTTTCAACCACTCAGCCATCTCTCCTTTGTGCGGCGTATAATATAGAGGTTTATTAAAGCTGTAAACCCCACAAAATCTGTATGGTTACCATTCCATCAAAAGATACCAAACAAGGGTGTTTTATACTCTCAATCTGACTCGATACCCTTATTAACGCTTTCAGGCCGAGTCCGCTTAGGGTAATCATAATAAAACATGGTCCCCTGCTCTTCGGCAATGGCTTGCCAACAGTCGACCTCAAAGCCGAACACCACCACACCACAAGTGGGTATATTGTCTTCTTTGAAGCCGAACATTTGGGCCAGTACCGTAATCGCAGGGTTATGGCCCACCAGCATCAACCTGTCTACGACATCGGTGGTTTCACGAATGATATCCATAAGTTCAAACGCCGATTCGGTATAAATCGTCGGATTTGATTCAAGCTTAGGACTACCAGCCAGACCTTCTGAAAACATGTAGGCCGTTTGGGCAGCACGTAACGCCGAGCTGGTGACAATTAACTGTGGCCCTTGTTGCCAGCCATTCAAGCGGTGGACCATCTTCGGAATATTTTTCAAACCTCGGTTATTTAGAGGCCGCTCGTGATCATCTAATGATGGGTCGTCCCATCGAGATTTCGCATGACGGACTAAAAACAATAATTTCATTGCTCTCCCCTTTTCAGAACAGGCTGATTCCCTAGCAACCACAGCTCGAAACCCGCCAAACTCATACATCACGCATCTAGTTACATCCTAAATGCTTGCTATTAGTATATGAAACTCAACAAAGATGACTGTTTCGATTACAAAAAAGGGCTGCCTTTATGGCAACCCTACAAAAACATCGAGTTATTCAACACACCGCTACATGGCTGATTTCACCGCCCGTGCCAAACGATCAGCAGCTTGCTTGGGATCAGCTGTTTTGGCATTGAAAAAGTTGCTGACCACATCAAAGATAGCGGCTTGAACATAACTTGTTGTCGCCAACCCCTGCGAAACACTCGGCACCAAACCACCGGATTGGCTACTTTGCTTGAACACCACTAGTGAATCTTTGGCACACTGATCAAACTCGGCCAAGTCCATGTCCATCCTGACTGGGATAGAGCCTTTGCTGAGGTTGAATGAAGACTGGAACTCCTTATCCAGTATTGCTCTGGCTAAATCCTTCTGCGCTTGACTGTTAGCTTCATCGGTTAACTTAAAGAAAGCAAAGCTATCGATATTGTAGGTAAATAATCCCTGTGTTCCCGGCGCAGCCATACACAGGTAATCTTGTCCCGGAATTTTTCCGTCGGCTTCAAACTCGCCTTTGGCCCAATCCCCCATGATTTGCATCGCGGCTTCGCCACTGCTTACCATGGCCGTTGCCGAGTTCCAATTACGTCCCCGGTAACTCGTTCCGACATAATCACGCATACGACGGAACTGGGTGAAGACATTCACCATGTTATCGCCACCAAGCACCGACATGTCGAGATCAACAAACGCACGCTGATAATCAGCAGGGCCCAATACCGCCAAAGCAACCGCTTCAAATAAAGTCACGTTTTGCCAAGGCTGTCCACCATGAGCCAAGGGAACATACCCGGCTTTCTGTATTTTCTCAGCGGCAACAAAAAATTCATCAAGTGACTTAGGAACATCAACCCCGACTTTGGCAAACACCTTTGGGTTGGCCCATAGCCAGTTCACTCGGTGAATATTGACCGGCACAGCCACATAGTCACCGTCGTACATCATGATTTGACGGGCGACAGGCGGAAGGATCGTTGACCAATGATCGGTTGCGGCGACATCATTTAAGTCGGTCAGAAAACCCAATCTTCCCCACTCTTGAATATCATGGCCTTTGATTTGGGCTGCCGAAGGCGGGTTGCCCGACACCGCGCGGGTTTTTAACACGGTCATTGCGCTTTCCCCACCACCACCAGCAATGGCAAAATCCTTCCAGTGATTACCTTGGGCTTGGATTTTTTCTTTCAGCAAAGAGACGGATCGGGCTTCACCTCCAGAAGTCCACCAGTGCAATACCTCTACTTCTCCAGCAGAAGCTGCGCTGCTGGCAAGCATTAATAAAGCCGGTATCAAGGTGTGTTTCATGTTCATTGTTTAATCTTCTTTCAACAGGCGGGGAATGTAGACTTTCACTTCCAATCCGCCATCTACCGCATTATGAATAGCCATATCACCGCCATGGGCGTGAATGATATTACGGGCTATTCCTAACCCCAAGCCATGACCTTCCTCATCTTTTGCGACACGAACATAAGGTTCGAATACCGTTTCGAGTGACTCTTTTGGAATCCCTGGGCCTTTGTCTTTTATAATAAGGATCAGCGAGTCTTTTTCATCGACGATAATCAGTCTTACCTCATGGCCATATTTCACCCCGTTATCAATCAGGTTGCTAAAGCAGCGCTTGAGAGCAAGCGGCTTACCCGTAAGTGGGGCGATTTTCATTTGCGGGATCACCACCTTTGTTTGATGATGGTTATGACGCTCAGCAATACTGTTAAGCATCTCTCTCAGATCCACTTGAGTTAGGTTTTCATGCAAGTCGGTATCTTTCACCGTTTGCAATGCACCTTTGACCATCATCTCCAACTCATCGAGATCATGGTTGAATTTTTCGACCTTAGTATCATCGTCAATCAGCTCGGCACGCAGCCTCAAGCGGGTGATCGGCGTTTTCAAGTCATGTGAGATAGACGAAAACAAATGCTCGCGATCATCAATATAACGCTGTACCCGCGATTGCATCCGATTAAATGCCCGTGTCGCCGTTACCAGCTCAGAGGCCCCTTCTTCTTTTAACGGCGGCTGATAAATATCAAAACTCATGGCATTCGCCGCATTCGCCAGTCGTTTCAGCGGTTTGGTCTGGCGTCTGATCATCAAGAACGTGAACACCAACAACAACGCGGTCATGAACACCATAAACACCAATTGCTGGCCAGTAATGATTTCATCTTCCAAGGTTACATAAGGCGCTGGCAACAGGGCGGCGATATACAACCACTCATTTTCAGCCAACTCTAACTGCACCACCAAAATCGGTGGATTAAAGGGTTCAAGACTGAGGGTATAATGCGCCCAAGAGCGAGGGAGATCGCTGAGCAAAATATCATTCTTAAGGACATGCAAGGTTTCGGGGCGAGAAAATTCCACCCGGATCACATCAAGTAAAGGAAGCTTCTCACTGAGCACGTCCTCGAAAGCACCGACTGCCGTCTTCTTCATCAAAGAATCAGGGATCGGGTCAATCAAGATCTCTTCTTGGTTGAAGGAAACAAAGAAACGAGTTCCCCCCATATTACGCAGTTGATCCAACACAATATGACGGTATTCCAAAGGCAGGGACTGGAAGAAGGTCACAGTCGACGCAAACATGTTAGCCATACTGGCCGAGGCTGACTCCAAGCCCTCCAAATCACGCTGCTTTGATTGCCCATACCAAATACTGGTCGCGATAACCTGGGCAAGGAAAACCGCCAGCAGGGTAAACCAGAGTGTGCGGGCCAATAGGGACTTTGGCCACCACTTTCGAATATTCATAGATAAAACCACCAGCAGTGCGAGGTTGTTTATTCCTCGTAGGTAACCTCGGCATTGAATGAGTAGCCGTTGCCACGAATTGTCTTGATCAATCGCTGCTGGGTACCCTTATCTCCTAAACGCTGGCGCAAACGGCTCAACTGAACATCAATGCTCCGGGCTGATGGTGTCGCTTCGCGACCACGAGTCGCAAAGGATATCGTATCGCGGTCCAACACTTCGTTAGGACGTGTTAAAAACAGCATCAACAACGCGAAGTCACTACCACTGAGTTCGTAATCTTTCTCTTTGTCCAAATCATATAGACGTTGGGCAGCGGTATCCAAACGCCAGTTGGCAAACCGGATCGACTTGGGAACCGATGGCATCTGTTGCGCTTCGGTCGGCTTAACACGCCGTAATAACGCTTTGATGCGTGCCATCAACTGGCGCGGGCTGAACGGTTTGGCGATATAATCATCAGCACCCAGCTCGAGCCCAATGATTTGATCCATCTCGTCAGAGACGGCAGTCAGCATAATAATAGGCACATCAGATGTTTTACGAATATATTGGCACAGGGTAAAGCCGTCATCACCCGGCATCATCACATCCAGCAAGATCAAATCAGGGGTCCCCATTGCCAGGCGGCGTTTCATTTCCTCCCCTTCAGCAGCGGTTATTACTGTAAACCCCGCCTTGGTAAGGTATTCATCCAGCAACTCGCGGATTTCCTGGTCATCATCAACAACAAGAACTTTCTTGCTTGTGCTCATTACATTTTCCTTCTGCCCTAGCAAGGGGTTCCCCCTAGCTCTTTTACACATTCTTCCGGGCAACATCATGCCAAAAAGCAATATGCTAACGCCAAAATAATACTGTGCGCTAACATACCAAACTGAATCAAAAAAGGCGCGTATCGCGCCTTATAATCATGATCTGAATAGATAAAAATGACAAGCATAGCAAACGTTTGCCACTAGCGATTGAACAGTTAAAACTTATGCGACACCCATTTTGATCTTATACTTCGACACCGCTTGCTCAAAAAACTCTCGCTCGTCGTCATCGACAATATTGCCAGTGACTTCGGCAAACACCTCATAGCCTTTCTTGCCATTCTTTACCTGCCAAACGGAGTAAGAAGCTTGCTTATCCAGTTCCACCCGATTTTTTTCTGCTTCTGAAAGCAATGATAAATTATGCATGCCCTATATCCTATTCCGATCAATTCGGTGGCGATTTTATCTCAAACCCCCGTTATTCCCAAGGTACTCTTCAGGTATTAACAACGAAAAAGCCCGCAATGCCCCTACTATAACAAGGGGGAGAATTGCGGGCTTAGCAAACCAAGAGAGCCTAAGGATTCAGAATCCGAGCAACCACTTGAAGGTAATAAAGAAACCAGCTACCACAGCCATCGTCAGCGCCACGCTTGCCACGGGGCTGAGTGTTGCTGCGCACGGGTTACTGATAGCATCAGCCAAGCTAGGCTCTTCAAAATCAGTCTTTTTCTGTGATTGGATCAGTTCATTCACGTAATGATCGATAGTATCAATCGACTCTTCTACCGAATCAATAACCTGGGCGCCCAGCCAACGTTCTTGGTCTATCAAGTGTCGAGACTCAACATGGCGCACCCCAGTAAAACGTCCGGTACGGCGATCAACGACCGATACCGCCATATAACCCTGATCTTCGCTCCAGACCCAGCAAGGTAGATAGTTACCTTCAATATTAACTTGGCTAGGGAATGGAAAACGTGCATTACTGACCATGTTGAGCAACTTTTCTTTTACATCACACAGGCCATGCAGCTGCTGAAGGCACGTTTCTAACCAAAACGGGAAATTATTGCGAAAAGCACTCTGGCGAAGCGGAGCAAGACGAGCTGCCCCTCTTACCACAAACTCAGTAATATGCTGACTAACATCACTTTGATTAGGCCAGTACTGCTGCGCTGATGAAGTGGGTAAAGTCAGACGCTGACAGATAGTGCCTTTTGGAGAAACAAGTTTCAGTACTTGCTGGCTATCTTCCATCGAAGGAAGGTATTCGATATGCCAAGGTTTAGTGACTTTCCGCATAATGGCCCGGTATACCTGCTCAACTGTAGACTGGTAATGCTCATAGTTGCTCATAAGGCACCTCCGGGGTGTTTTCTGGACTGACCTCATTGTACAAAAAAACGGCCTTCATTATGGTGATCAGAATCTTGTTTTGAATAAGAGGTGAAATACATCGCAATGCGGTAAAATCGAATATCATTCGTAATGTATTTTATCAATTATGCCAACACTGTATTTTCAAAAAATTTCTGCTGACCAAGCACCAATGGCACTGTTACTTGAGGCCGACCCCAGTGAAAGTCAAATACAGAAATACCTCAGCAATGCCGATATTTATGCGGCTATATCACAACAAGAAACCATCGGAATCTGTGTTCTTCAGCCACATTCGGCAACAACCCTAGAGTTAATGAACATTGCGGTTAGCCCAACCTATCAAGGGAAAGGCATCGGCCGCCAGCTGTTACAGTTTGTGATTGCAGAGTCACGGCAAAACAAAGCCAAAGCGCTGGTACTTGGAACCGGAACCTTTGGATACCAACTGGCTTTTTATCAGCGAGAGGGGTTCAGGGTGATAGATATAGACAAAGACTTCTTCCTAAAGCATTACGATGAACCGGTGATGGAAAATGGCATCCAACATAAAGATATGCTGAGGCTGAAACTTATTCTTTAACTCAATTGGGTTAATCCGCACTGACAACCCAAACGAGTGCGGAAAACGGATGATATCAGAGGCCGGCACTGACACCGAACAGGATTGAGTTATTGGTCACATCCCCCATATCACGATATTCATAATTCAATGAAAGATCGACAAATGGCAGCATGGAAAAGACCACCCCAGCACCACCAGCAAACCCCCATCCATCTTCACTTTGTCTAGGCTGGCCTGATTGGTCGACATCATAATCGTAGTAATTGGTACCGAGTTTACCGTACACACTGCCTATCACCAGAGGTAAGTCCGCCCTTAGCGTTAACGGGAATGATGTATAGTCAATTTCATTTTTGGCCAATTGATTCGGTGCGTCTACGTCTGCACTTCCTTGCACCACGCCGGCATTAACACTAAAAATATCATTAAAATGGTAGGCGCCATTAATACCATACTCAACACCTGTATCGTCATTGCCTTTATACTCAACGCGAGCGCCCCCCACCGTCGCTCCAACGGAAATGCCCAGCAGATCTGCTGAAGCAGGCGCTGCGCAGAGTAATAATGTCGCCACTAGCCCTAGTCTTTTCATGCATCCTATCCTTCGAAAAATATTCTAACCGCATCCTTATTATGGGTAGTGCGTATCACAGCAAATTACCAATTCTATTGTTGTTTTCCGTGTCGTAGCTCAACTCTGCCTATACTCATGAAACAGGTTTTCATTCACCATACTGTCTTGTCCGGAGGAGGTAGCCTATATCATGCGATTTCTCTGCGTCTTGATACTGCTCGTCCTGAGTGGCTGTGACCGTACAGACGATACACCGGATGCCGATACCATCTATATCAACGGCACCATCCTCACCCTGTCAACTCATGCCGAGAAAGTCACTGCGATTGCGTTCAAAAACGGTAGAGTACAAGCAATCGGTACCCGCATCGGCGTCATGCGCCACCAAGGCGATATTACGGAAGTCATCGACTTAGGCGGCAACACTATGGTCCCCGGTTTTTTTGCCGGCAATAGTGAATTTTCCAAACACCTTGAACAAACAGCCGATATTGAACAAGCCCAACTATCATTCGCCAGCCAAGGGATCACAACACTGGTCGATATCGGTATTAACCGCAATGATCTCGTGACCTTGCTTCAACATGCTAACGCTAACAAACTACTGTTAGATATCATCGCAATTCCCAATGTCAGTGAGATAGAAGCCTTAGTCGATGATGACCAATTCACCTTTGGGCAATACAACAACAAGTTAAAAGTGGCGGGCTTTTCGCTGGCCCTTGATGGTAGCGCATCAAACTACACGGCTTGGATGGCTTACCCCTATCAAGAAAATCCGGCCTTACCCGAACAGAGCTGGCGTAGCGAATCACTGTTACCTTTCAGCACCTTTTACAGCGTATTCCAATTGGTTGTTGAAAATGAGCTCCAGCTTTTTATTCATGCTATGGGCGATGCCGCTATCGATGCTATTATCCAAGCCGGTTACGACCTAAAACTCAATGCCGGACAAGATCAACGCCATGTCGTTGTAATGTCTCGTTATATGCGCAATAACCAATTGCAGCAGTATGCCAAGCTGGGAATAATCGGCTGCTTTGACACCAGCAACATATATCAGCAAGGAGAGGATGATGTCGAAAAGCTCGGTCTCAGCCGTGCTAATGGTCAGAGCCCGATTAAGCAAGCATTGGAGGATAGCCTACCCGCCAGCAATATTTGTTTCCCCGGCCCAATGGCTGCCGATACCGTTTTCGCATTGTGGTCTGCGGTTAATCGGGTGACGGCAGAGGAAGACATCATGGGCAGTGGGTTGCGCCTAACCCCCCAGCAAGCTCTACAGACGATGAGCACCTATGCTGCCTTTCAATTTTTTGAAGATGACAATAAAGGTGAACTGGTACCGGGAAAGCAGGCCGATGCCGTCATCCTATCTGCTAACCCGATGACGGTAGCACCAGGTCTTATCAAAGACATCGAAATCATCGAAACCATCAAACAAGGGAAGACAATTTTTCGCCGTCCAGGCATTGTCGACGACAATAGCGATTTTCAGTAAATAGACTTGGCGCGCCCCTCAACCGATATCACTTTTTTTATGTTTTTAAATGAGCGTATACCCAAGCACCTTGAAGTTATTTGGGTATATTTGTTCCCACCATGGATTTCAGCAGCAATGAAATCCATTACAACATCACATTTTTACTCACACTGTTTCAGTATGTTTCATTGATAAGTGACTTCAAAAAAAACCAAAATAAACACTAATATTTCATGAGCTTAAGTTTAAAATCAAAAACCAGCCACTAAGTATCGCTTACCTTTCACGCAAACGATACCCCTCACCATTTCAACAGATTTGGTAATCAATACGGTATTTTTGATTGATGGCTCAATAAAATGTGATCATGATCGCGAGATTCAATCACATCCTTGCTTACACTTTAATCCATCAAAACGACACAACTAGTCAAGGCGCCAAAAGAGCAGCCAACTAGGTCAGAATACACAACAATATAGAGGGTAAACACATGAATGAGATTCTGCTTGCGATTTTTGCAGGATTAATTGTTGGTCTATTTTTCTCGGCCATAAAACTTCCATTACCGGCTCCACCAGTGCTGCCGGGCATCATGGGAATCGTCGGTGTTTACCTTGGCGGCGTTGCCTACCAAAGCATCGTTGAACGTTTTTTCTCTTAAACGCACATTTTTAAAAAACGATACAGCGACAACATAACGTACAAACAACATACCTGGAGTGAACTATGGCTACCCCACATATCAATGCTGAACTTGGTGATTTTGCAGAAACAGTCCTGATGCCAGGCGATCCACTGCGTGCAAAATTCATTGCTGAAAATTACCTCGAAGACGTTCAACTTGTTTGTGACGTTCGTAACATGTTCGGCTACACCGGTACTTTCAAAGGCCAGCGTGTTTCTGTAATGGGCCACGGTATGGGTATCCCATCGTGCTCTATCTATGTTCACGAGCTGATCAAAGATTTTGGTGTGAAGAACATTATCCGTGTAGGTAGCTGTGGCGCTGTTCACGATGACGTAAAACTGATGGATGTGATCATCGGTATGGGCGCATCGACTGACTCTAAAGTTAACCGTATTCGCTTCAACGACCACGACTTTGCAGCCATCGCTGACTTCGGTTTACTAGAAACTGCTGTTAACGAAGCCCGCGCACAGAGCGTACCGGTTCGTGTTGGTAATGTTTTCTCTGCCGACCTGTTCTACAGCCCAGAAGCCGACTTGTTCGACAAAATGGAAAAACTAGGCATGCTAGGCGTTGATATGGAAGCAGCAGGTATCTACGGTGTTGCCGCTGAGTTGGGCGCTAAGGCACTGACTATCCTGACGGTTTCTGACCACATTAAGCGTGGTGAAAAACTAAGCTCTGAAGACCGCCAGAAATCCTTTGCACAAATGATGAATGTTGCATTGGAAACGGCCATCAAGCTGTAACGAACCTACCGTGGTCGATGTAACCCCGATTCATCGGCCACACCTTAGTTATTACATTCATACCAATGCCATTTGATCAGATGGTATCGGTATGACAGATAGTGAGAATTATTAGTTTCTACAACATTGCTTTGTTTGGCTATCAAGCAGCTCAAAATTTTGTAAAATGTGGCGTCTTACACAATTTGAATGGCACTCGCGATGGAATGCCGGCGAAGATATCAAGATAAAGCCCGTTGTAGTTACTAATGGTACAGAGCAGGGGATACCTGCTCTGTACCACCCCCTTATGGGCTCTCCCCTGCCAACAAATACACATAACGCGCTTGTTGCTTAAGCCCATGGATAAGGTTAGGCTGCCATGATGAATACACGCCGCATCGACAACCACGCATCGTTACTTCCCCAAGCCAGTAACGGTCATCAACTCAATCATTGTAAAACCGTCAGCTGCATCCATTTTGGTTCTACCGATCCTGAACATTACGTTCTTCAGCGCAACAATCCGAACAAACCAATGTTGGTCTGCAAAGAGTGTGGAGCTTTCCCTCCGATCATCAATAACCATGACGTAGTGGAAGAAGCCTTACGCCTAAAGCAACAGCAAAGCAGCGGAATGCCAGCTTGCAGCAACCCTGATTGTGATAATCTCGGACTACCGGTGCTAACCCACCGCCACCTTTACCACGCTTTTGGTTTCAGTGGTGATCGCCAGCGCTACCGTTGCAAATGCTGCCAAGCGACCTTTGTCGACCGCTGGTCGGGTTTTAACAGCAAAAACCTCATCCAGCAAAAATTGCTGGCCATGTTGTTTACTGGTTATCCGGTCAGGGATATCTGTCGCCGCCTAAACATGAACCCCAAATCTTTCTACGATCAGCTATCGCATATAGCGAGTCGCTGTCGCCGACAACTAGCCATGTTTGATGCTCGCTTGGTAAAGCATGCACCACAGCTAGCATTAGCCTCAGATGTCAGTGATTTACAGCCCAATAGCGGAAACGGTGTCCTCTGGGTTGCCAGTAGCGAAGCCGAGTCCGGTTACGTATTAGCGCAAGATATCAACTACCAGCCCGATGAACATGAAGAGTGTAGCGAATGGCATGACCCGTACACCAACGGGGCACGGTTTATGGCTGCTCCCCCCGTACAATTGGTTGAAGCCCCAAGCACAATACCGCAGGGGTTACTTGCGCATATCGACGCGGTATACCGGCAAATCATGGCGAGGCCAAATTTCGAAGACCCACTGTCGAGCAAACCGCGCTTGAATTATCCCTCCAAAGGCTGTTTGATCCGACCTCAATACACGGCGTATGCCCATTATATGCACCTGCAACAAATGCTGGTTCACAATGAAGACCTTGCCATTTATATGCCGCAAGAAACCTTGCTTCGTTCGGCCTGTATCTCTATTTTTTGCGACCGCATCAAAGACAAAACCATACACCCAATTTATGTCGAGACCGATCCCGAATGGCAACATGGCCAACTCGCAGGACGAATTGATATTGTGCTGATGGGATGGTGGCGTGACCGCTGGGCTTTCACCCGACATAACGACATCAGCAAAGGGATCTGCCATTTAGGCGGTGAAAAGGATAACGAAGGAAAATGGTTGGAAGTTGCCACCCACACGGCTATTACACGATACCAACAGCGCTTCCAAGATCAATTTGCGCAATTTATCAATGAACCCCGGCGTAAACTACGACCAGGCGGCCTATTACCTTTGCTCGATATCTATCGCGCATGGCACAACTTATGCCACCAAGATAAAGACGGTATCACTCCAGCCCAGCGCATGGGACTGGTTGCAAAACCGTTGACTCTCGAGCAACTTCTTAGCTAACAAGTGCCTTGTATCTGTACCATTCAATCCACGCTGATTAGTCCAGAATATTACTGAGTTTGGTATAACGCTTGTTCACGGCAGAATCATACCTTCCAAGCCAATAATGATGGGGAGATCCAATTTCTCCCCTTCCTTTCCATGTATCAGTTGATAACTTCATGGAAGATATATCACACTCTTCTCTAAGTGTATGCGTGTTGACCTTCGGGCACCGCTGTAATGGAATGGATGTTCACGGATGATACCTAATAGAATTAAGCCGATTTTACTCGGAAGTATGCTTTTCATCGGCATTGTACCGGCCTTTATCTACAACTGGCTCAGTAGCGATAAGCTGACAACGGTAGCAACCGAACAAATCGCCAAGGGATTGAGCAGCCGCACCGAATTGGCCGCGCACAATCTTGATGATATCCTCGCCCAACGCTTGTTGAGCATCCGCAAGCTAGCCAGCTCGCCTGTTTTCGAACGACCGATACAGGAACGCAAAGAAGACCATTTCACAGAGCAACGAACTTTTATCAGCAACTACCTCAAGGAGTTGTCTGAGGTTGATCCTAGCTTCAGTCAAATAGATCTAATCGAAGCACACCAGCAATCGTTAACCGCTGTCGCCAGTTCTGCCGATACGCTGCCGACAGGCATTGCAGCAACACTTGAACAAGCAGGGTTGAAAGATATCAACCAGCAACTCGTCGAGCTAAACAACGGTAAGGCCAAACTTCTTATATCATCACCACAATACCAGAACGATTTTGCCTATCTGTATATTATCAGTACGGTAACCCACCTGCATCATGCCGATGATCAGCACGAAACCTATCTTGTTATCCGTTACCAGCTCGATGAGCTCAACGCACAACTAACATTTCTTGGCGAGCGGATCAGCAACAGCGACTACATCATGCTGATCAACCAAAATGCTGACATCATCCTTTCAGGTCGACACCAAGGCATAAGCCTCGCGATATTTGACGATTTCCAGGCATACATACGCCAGCAATTACAGCTTTCAGTGCAAAGCCAACAAATTGACAGTCAGAACCCGGGCGACCTGCACAGCTTTAATAATCGCCAGGGACAAGCGATGGTCACGACCCTTGCCCCGCTCAGCATCCATCTAGAGGGACAAGCAAACTGGTACCTCGCCTCCATCACCCCCGAGCACACGGTAACAGCGACAATCGACTACCTTCAGCAGTATTTCTTACTGACATTGCTGTTTACAGCCGGTATCGTCATCGTGCTGTCTTTGATGCTAACCAAGCACATCACCTTGCCTATTGCGACCCTGACCCGGTTTGCCGCCCAATTCAAACTTGGCAATTACTCACGTAACAATAAATTCAAAGGCCCCTATGAATTCAAAGTACTGCATGATGCATTGAATCAGGGAGCCAACAAAATCGCCAATGATACCCAGCGGCTGAATCAGGCCCTGAATAAAGCAGAATCAGCAGACCGGGCGAAATCCGCCTTCCTTGCCAACCTGTCACATGAAATCCGTACACCGATGAACGGGATGCTAGGTTTATCACAGTTGCTGTTAAAGACTGAGCTAAACAAGGAGCAAGAGCAACATATGCGCACCTTGCTCGAGTCTGGTAAACACATGATGGCTCTGCTCAACGATATTTTGGATTTCTCCAAGATTGAGCAGGGACAATTGAAGCTTGACCCCACCCACTTCTGCTTTACCGATTTGGTTGGGGCCATCGAGAGTACCTACTATTCGCTGGCGAAAGAGAAAGGCATCGAATTCAATATCCAGTGCGACTTTGACCGTCGCCAGTGGTTCTATGCCGATAAGGCACGGATCCGGCAGATCCTATTTAACCTCATCAGCAATGCCATTAAATTCACCGAAAAAGGCAAGGTCTCGGTATCGCTATCACTCACCACAGGAGAATCCAGCGGCGAGCAATATCTCCACATTGATATCACCGATACCGGCATTGGTATTCCTGCCGAGCGCATCAACCTAATATTCGACCCATTTGCCCAAGCCGAAGCATCGACTAGCCGCCGCTTTGGCGGTACAGGACTGGGGTTGAGTATCGTCAAGCAACTGGCGCAGCTGATGCGCGGGCAAGTATCCGTTTCCAGCGAGCAGGGAGCCGGCTCTACTTTCCATGTCTCTGTCGTGTTACAACCGGGACAATATACCGCCGAAGAAAACATTGACACTGCCTTTGATAGCCATGCATTTACTGGCCTTAAAGTTCTGATTGTCGAAGATAACCATCTCAACGTACTGATCATTGAAAGTTTCCTTAAGCAAAGGGGCTTTATACCGTCTATCGCCGAGAACGGTGCCGAAGCGTTAAAAGTTATGGAAACCCAAGCCTTCGACTTAATTTTGATGGATAACCATATGCCAGTGATGGATGGTATCGAAGCGACCCAGC
Organism: Photobacterium sp. DNB22_13_2; assembly: GCF_052873915.1. NCBI lineage: Bacteria > Pseudomonadati > Pseudomonadota > Gammaproteobacteria > Vibrionales > Vibrionaceae > Photobacterium > Photobacterium sp. DNB22_13_2. The sequence goes on along the minus strand of NZ_JBNNXU010000021.1, from coordinate 58,580 downwards.
GGATCCGCAAGTTGCCCCCTCCAGCCTGCGAAACACCGATCTTTGCCTGTACTGCCGATGTCTTTGCCGAGACCCAGCGCAATATGCTCAAAGCCGGAGTGGAATGCATGATCACTAAACCGCTGGATGAACGCAAACTGGTTGATGCCCTCCAGCGTTTTAAGAGCAAGATCACCCATATGGCTCGGCTGCGCTCGGTTCAGGAAGCTGAGGGGCAGGCCCTTTCACATGAAACGGCTTCCCCCCACGACAGCAGTCAGTCAGCAAACGGCAAAGGCAACCTTAATCCAGACAGCTTTAAACAAATCGACCTGACAAGCCTGCTAGAGATGATGGACGACGACCACGATATCGTATGCCAGTTCCTGCAGATGTTTGTCGACGAGCATAGCTTGGATATGAAAAAGTTAAGGCAAGCCCTGGTTGAGCAAGATTTTGATTCAGCGGCATTAATTAGCCACTCACTGAAAGGCGTATCAGGCAGCATCGGCGCCATCCATGTACAGCAAACGGCAGCAGCGGTCGAAAAGAAAATCAAGGCCGGAAAACTCCCTTCAGATGACGTTCTTTCATTGCTCGAACAGCAATTATCGCTGCTGATTGAGGAGATTCACCATCAGGTAACCCTTACCACTTGATGACGCAGTGCCATTATTCTTCCGGTTTAATGGCATCGCACAATCACCCGTTTATTTCTGACAGATTATTGTTCGTCAATTTGTACCTATTTGGCTTTAATATTAAAACCAGAGTGATATGCCCAAGCTACTTTAAGAAACAATAACGCTGTACATGAGCTTAGAAAACTCGCTCTTCGGGAGGGTGTCAGCCCATTCACTCCATCGTTGAAGCTTTTTGAAAGGGATTGCCATTCCTGCAAACCTTCGCCTTGTATTGAATTGCGCTGACAACCCTCTGAATCCTGCACCTTGAGGTAACTTGGGTATAGATCTCAGAACAGCATATCATTCGATCATAAAATCAATAATAAAAATGAGAATATGAGATGCGAAAAATTAATGACTGTGACATTAAACTCCTCCACTTATTTGCGACAATCGTTGATTCAGGTGGTTTTTCCGCAGCACAATTTAAATTAAACATGCACCAATCAACAATTAGCACCCGAATGAACGATCTGGAAACCCGGCTCGGTATGACGCTCTGCCACCGGGGACGCAGAGGCTTTCGTCTTACCCATGATGGCCTCAAGGTTTACCAGTTATGTCAGGAACTATTTAATAATATTCTCCATTTTGAAGAGCAGCTCGATAGCATCAGAAATGTTTCCCACGGCCATATTAAGCTTGCCTTAACCGATAACATTGCCACCAACCCGCAATGCAAAATCCAACAAGCCATCAGGATCTTTTGCAGTGAGCACCCGAAAGTCTCTATTAACACTGATATCTGGGATTCCTATCAAATAGAGATGATGCTGCTCGACGGTAAAACAGAAGTAGGGATCACCTCTTCCGAAGTCCCCAAAGACGGATTGAAATATACCTACTTGTTTGGCGAAAGACAGTGCCTGTACTGCGTACCCGGTCACCCAATACTCTCGATATCAAAGGAGATCACCCCCCAGGAACTACGCCAGTTTCCAGTTGTAGAGCGTGGTCTGTCCCACAAAATCACACCGCTTAGCGATACCAAAGATCTGCTCCATCTCGCCTGCAGTACCAATATGGAAGCCACAGCCCATCTCATCCTATCCGGCAATTTTGTGGGTTATCTGCCAGATCACTACGCATCGATTTGGGCGCAGCGAGGAGAAATGGTCAAAGTTAACGCCCCTTCTCTGGAGTATTTTGCCAAATTTCATTTGACCACCCTTGAATCAAAAGAATTATCAAAGGCTGCCTCTGAATTAATTCGTGCCATCACCATGGCGCACCAGCAGCAACCATCTACGCTCCCCCTCTCCAAATAACAAACTGTGTTTTAAATACAATAATTCTACCGCGGGATAAAATTTCTTATCCTGCGGATATTATTTCATCAAAAAATAATACATTGTCATTTTCCAAAGTAACCATACAAAACTCATTATTTATCTTTACCCATAAATAGCGCTCAATAATAGCAAATAACAATATTGCCTAAAGGTAATGAAATGAGCACTTACCCTTGCATTAATATTAATTTAGATACGATCACCGAAAATACCCAGCATATGGTTTCCGCCTGCCACAGCTACGGCGTTTATCCCGCAGGCGTAACCAAGCTGGCCTGCGCCTATCCGGAGGTTGGCCAGGCAATTATCGACGGCGGTATTCACCTGCTGGCCGATTCACGCATTGCCAATTTAAAAAAACTCCAGCGGCTTGATGCGGAAAAAATGCTGTTAAGGATACCCGCCATCAGCGAGGCCGACGATGTGGTGCATTATGCCGATATCTCCCTCAACTCAGAACTCACGACATTGGAGGCATTGTCTAACGCGGCAGTCAGGCAACATAAGACTCATCAGATTATCCTCATGCATGACTTGGGTGATCTCCGCGAAGGGGCGTTCTATGAAGAAGAGACGATCGCGCTTTCTCACAAAGCAATGGCGCTGCCTGGCATAGAGGTAGTCGGTCTCGGCACCAACCTTGCCTGCTTCGGTGGAGTGGAGCCCACATCAGAGAACCAGAGCAAACTGGTCAGCCTCGCCGGACAGATTGAATCGGAACTGGGCATCACGCTGAAATACATCTCCGGCGCCAGCTCGGCCGCTCTGCCCTTGATGCTCAACGGTCAGCTTCCGCAAGATATCAATCAGCTCAGGCTCGGGGCATCACTCCTGATGGGTATTGGCTTAAACGATGATCCAATCCCCAATACCCGGCAAGATACTTTTGAGCTCACCGCCGAAATCGTCGAGCTCAAAATAAAACCTTCAGTACCGATCAATTCCACAGCCCTCGATGCCTTTGGCAACAAGCCTGAGTTTGTTGACCGGGGATTACGTAAACGCGCCATTTGCGCAATCGGCAAGCAAGATGTCGATATCAGCGAGATCACCCCCAAAGACAAGGACATCATCGTTATCGGCGGCAGTAGCGACCACCTGATCATCGACATCAGTGACAGCAAGACAGACTACCACACAGGCAGCCTGGTCGAATTCGAACTCTCTTACGGGGGTGTCCTGCAATGCATGACATCCGAATACGTCACCAAACGCTTCATTTAATTTCGACCCAACTAATGCAGGACCGAACCACAACCAGCTAAGGAAGCACCATGCTAAAAATTAAAAAGTTTCCCAATACATTTACCATCCTGTTCTTCTTGATAGCTTTTTTTGCCATGCTGACCTACATACTGCCAGCAGGGAAATACACCCGCGAGATGAACGAACAACTCGGCCGTGAAGTCCCTTTACCTGGCTCGTTCCAAATAATTGAATCATCGCCGCAAGGTTTTTTCGACACACTAATGGCACCCATTTCCGGTTTCTATGATCCTATCAGCGGCGTCATCGGGGCCATTGATGTCAGCCTCTTTGTCCTGATGGTCGGTGGCTTTTTAGGGATAGTCACCAAAACCGGGGCAATTGATACCGGTATTGCGAGGATCATGGTGCGCCTGAAAGGCAAAGAAATCTATATGATCCCGATCCTGATGGTTCTGTTCGCGCTCGGCGGTACCTCCTACGGCATGGCAGAGGAATCACTGGCATTTTACGGCCTTCTTATCCCCATTTTCATGACTGCACGCTTTGACCCTCTGGTGGCCGTTGCCGTGATCTTCGTGGGTACCGGGATCGGCACCCTGGGCTCAACTATCAACCCGTTTGGTACGGTGATCGCCTCTAACGCGGCCAGCGTGGACTTCCTCAGCGGTGTAGAGTTGCGCTTCGCAATTCTGGCAATCGCCCTGGTTGTCGGTATCGGCTACGTCATGCGCTACGCCAAAAAGGTTCAGAACAATCCAGAGTCATCACTGCTTGCCCACCTGCGCAATGATCACGAACAGCATTTTCTTGGCAACAAAGACACCACCAGCAACCTGCCGGTGCTGACCGGCCCGCAGCAAGCGGTACTGGTACTGTTTATCCTGACATTCACTATCATGATCTACGGTGTATCCGTTCTTGGTTGGTGGATGGCTGAGATGGCAACCCTGTTTATTTTCATGGGGATCCTATGCGGGATTGTCGGCCGCCTGAGCGAAGATGACCTGATTGACTCGTTTGTCGCCGGTGCTGCCGATCTCATCGGGGTTGCATTAATTGTCGGTGTTGCACGTGGCATCGTTGTCGTAATGGAAGCGGGCAATATCACCGATACCATTCTTAACTATGCCGAAGGGCTTGTTGCCGGCAAGAGCTCGGTACTGTTTATCAACACCGTCTACGGGATTGAAATGCTGCTGTCGTTTATTGTACCGTCTACCTCCGGCCTGGCAGTGATGAGCATGCCTATCCTGGCTCCATTGAGTGATTTTGCCAACACTGGCCGCGAATTAGTCGTTACCGCTTTTATGAGCGGAATTGGTACTGTCCTGTTTGTAACCCCAACTTACGGTGTACTGATGGGCGGTCTGGCCATTGCGCGTATCCCTTATGTAACTTGGCTGAAATTTATCGCACCGCTGGTTGCCTTCTTTGTTGCGCTAAACTGCATCATCCTCTCCATCGGCGTCACCATGTAACCCTACCTACCAGCAGTCTGCCCCGGGAGTATCGCCACTCCCGGGGCCGTTCATTTCCGCCGGTAAATCTCCAACACAAAGATACCCACCGCTAAGCAACAACTCACCACCCCTCCAGCCAGCTTATATCGCGCCCGCCAGCACACACATGATCAAAGACCAGATCATATGCTCACCCCCGGGACTCATGTGTATTGGCAATAATTGCGCCCAACAACCGACAAGTACGGCCTAAATAACATAAGGCGAGTAAAATAATGAGATCAAAACAGGATTTGAGAAGAATTCCGATTGACAAAATATGCCAAAACGCTAATTATCGAATCATCAATTGTTCTTAAGCGATCCATCTGCTCACTAACTTTGTTTTTGGTCTGATAAGGAAAGGTTAAGAAGACGTAATTATGACTTTACTAGCCGGAATTTTAGCTAGCATTGAAACAAAGCCCAACGAGGATAAGGTCGATATTTATGAGCACTAAACTGGAACAACTGCGCGCGCTAACTACTGTTGTTGCCGATACCGGCGATATTGAAGCTATCAGTAAGTACAAGCCTGAAGATGCGACCACTAACCCATCACTGATCCTTAAAGCGGCTCAAATTGCTGAATACGCTCCTCTTATCGAACAATCTATTGCCTACGCAAAAGCACAGAGTGATAACAAAGAACAACAAATCCAAGACACCTGTGACATGCTAGCCGTAAGCATTGGTAAAGAAATCCTAAACGTGGTCCCTGGCCGTATTTCTACCGAAGTTGATGCTCGCCTTTCTTACGACACTGAAGGCAGCATTGCCAAGGCGCGTCAGCTGATCAAAATGTACAACGATGCCGGTATTACAAATGATCGCATCCTAATCAAGCTGGCTTCTACATGGGAAGGTATCCGCGCTGCGGAAGTACTGGAAAAAGAAGGTATCAACTGTAACCTAACTCTTCTATTCTCATTTGCTCAAGCGCGTGCTTGTGCCGAAGCGGGTGTTTACCTGATTTCTCCATTTGTTGGCCGTATCATGGACTGGTACAAAGCCAAAGAAGGTCGTGACTTCGAAGCTCAAGAAGATCCAGGTGTTATTTCTGTATCTAGCATCTACAGCTACTACAAAGAGCACGGTTACAAGACTGTCGTTATGGGCGCAAGCTTCCGTAACATCGGCGAGATCCTAGAACTTGCGGGTTGTGACCGTCTGACTATCGCACCTCAACTTCTCGCTGAACTAGAAGCAGCAGAAGGTGAAGTTGTAGAGAAACTAATCGACTCTAACGGCACTAAAGAACGTCCTGCAGCAATGACTCACGCTGAATTCCTATGGGATCACAACCAAGATCCAATGGCTGTTGAGAAACTAGCAGAAGGTATCCGTAACTTCGCTGTCGATCAGGGCAAGCTTGAAACAATGATTGCAGAGCGTTTATAGCCCTGCAGATATAATTTTGAAAACGGCCAATGCCGCTTTCTTCCTTTTTCGATTAAGACAAATTCATAGTGGATACAAATATGGAACGTAAAGTGTTGGCAAATGCAATCCGTGCCCTGAGCATGGACGGTGTACAGCAGGCAAACTCTGGTCACCCAGGTGCACCTATGGGTATGGCTGATATTGCCGAGGTTTTGTGGCGTGGCCACATGAACCACAACCCACAAAACCCAGAGTGGGCTGATCGCGACCGCTTCGTGCTGTCTAACGGCCACGGTTCAATGCTGATCTACTCACTGCTTCACCTTACAGGTTACGAGCTATCAATTGACGATCTGAAAAACTTCCGTCAACTTCATTCTAAAACACCAGGCCACCCAGAGTATGGTTATGCGCCGGGTATTGAAACAACAACCGGCCCGCTAGGCCAGGGCATCACCAATGCTGTAGGTATGGCAATGGCAGAGAAAGCCATGGCTGCTCAGTTCAACCGTGACGGCCACGACATCGTAGACCACCACACATACGCCTTCATGGGCGATGGTTGTCTGATGGAAGGTATCTCTCACGAAGCGTGTTCTCTTGCTGGTACTCTAGGTCTAGGCAAGCTGATCGCCTTCTGGGATGACAACGGTATATCTATCGACGGTCACGTTGAAGGCTGGTTCTCTGATGATACGCCTAAGCGTTTCGAAGCGTACGGCTGGCACGTAATCCCAGCAGTAGACGGTCACGATGCGAACGCAATCAACGCAGCTATCGAAACAGCGAAAGCCGATCCTCGTCCAACACTGATCTGTACTAAAACTATCATCGGTTTTGGTTCACCTAACAAGTCTGGCTCTCACGACTGTCACGGCGCACCACTAGGCCACGACGAAATCGCAGCAGCACGTGAATTCCTAGGCTGGAATCACGGCCCATTCGAAATCCCTGCTGACATCTCAGCTGAGTGGGATGCGAAAGAAGCTGGCGCTGCGAAAGAAGCCGCTTGGAATGAAAAACTTGCCGCTTATGAAGCCGCTCACCCAGCGCTAGCTGCTGAGTTCAAGCGCCGTGTGAATGGCGACCTTCCAGCTGAGTGGGAAGAGAAAGCAAGTGCTATTATCGCTGATCTACAAGCCAACCCTGCTAATATCGCTTCACGTAAAGCTTCTCAGAATGCACTAGAAGCATTCGGAGCTGTCCTACCTGAGTTCATGGGCGGTTCTGCTGACCTTGCGCCTTCTAACCTGACGATGTGGTCTGGTTCTAAGTCGCTAGAAGCTAACGACTTCTCAGGCAACTATATCCACTACGGCGTACGTGAATTCGGCATGACAGCCATCATGAACGGTATCGCACTGCACGGTGGCTTCGTACCATACGGTGCAACCTTCCTAATGTTCATGGAATACGCGCGTAACGCAATGCGTATGGCAGCACTGATGAAAGTGCAAAACATCCAGGTATACACTCACGATTCAATCGGTCTGGGTGAAGATGGTCCTACTCACCAACCGGTTGAGCAGATTGCATCACTTCGTCTAACACCAAACATGAGCACATGGCGTCCATGTGATCAGGTTGAATCGGCAGTGGCTTGGAAACTGGCTATCGAGCGTAAAGACGGCCCGACAGCGCTGATCTTCTCACGCCAGAACCTAGCCCAGCAGCCGCGTTCTGAAGCACAAGTCGCTGACATCGCTAAGGGTGGTTACATCCTGAAAGATTGTGAAGGCAAGCCAGAACTTATCCTTATCGCAACCGGCTCTGAAGTTGAGCTAGCAGTAAGTGCTGCAGCTGAGCTAACGGCTGAAGGTAAGAAAGTACGCGTAGTGTCTATGCCTGCTACAGATGCATTTGACAAGCAAGACGCAGCATATCGTGAAGCGGTACTGCCATCTGACGTCACTGCACGTATTGCTATCGAAGCGGGTATTGCTGACTTCTGGTACAAATACGTTGGTTTCGACGGCCGTATCATCGGTATGACAAGCTTCGGTGAGTCTGCACCTGCGGGTGAGCTATTCAAGATGTTCGGCTTCACAACCGAGAACGTCGTTGAGACAGCTAAAGAGCTACTTGCGTAAGTGTAAATAGCCATTACCTTTCAAAGCCAGGCAGTCGCCTGGCTTTTTTATATCTGCAATATGACCATCACCGAAAATCTTTATCAATATTGAGTTGCTGATAACACCCCACATACCGTACAATATACCAATAAATACCAGTTCTATTTATTGAGCCATGAAACCATTACATTACTCTTGGACAACACAGGAAGCACCATGGCAAAGGTAACCCCAGAAGAAGCATTGAAAACCCGTCAGAGAATTTTGCAGGCGGTCATTCAATGCCTGCTAGACCCACAAGTCGGCTACGACAAGATGACCTACACCCGCTTGCAAACCATGACGGGCATTTCAAGAGGTGGCATTCTCAACCATTTCAACAAGAAAGAGCACTTCTTAGCGGCATTGGATGGCAAGGTGTTCAATACAGTGTTCAATGAGCTCGATTTATCAAGCAGGGAGGCATTTAGTGCCTCGTTTGAAGTCGCAATGACCCATCCCACTTTCAATGCTGTTATACAGTTGCTGCTCAACAATACATCCCACCATATCGCCACAGAGCAAGCCAGGCAGGCATGGTGGGATCTTGAAAAGCTCATCGAAGAGACGTTTGGTACCGAAGTAAAAGAAAACGATCTCCCTCGTCTACTTGGCCGTAGTTTCTTTATGCTAACAACAAGCAAAGCGGCTTAAGGTTTCAGAGTTTATATGAATCAGCCCCTCCATTACTGGCAGGGCGCGTTTTCTTTTAATAGCTTCTTTCTATGACGGCTTGTTATATACCCAAGTTACTTGGGTATATAACATAGCTTTCGCCTATCAAATCAATAGAAACGTCCGATTTCTAAATTTTTCGGTATCAATGCATTATATCTCCATCGACGCGGGACAGCGTCAAACACGATAAATGAGAAAGAGAGTTAAAGCATGATCAATACAGAAATCAAACCATTCCAAGCGACTGCATTCAAAAACGGCGAGTTCGTAGAAATCACAGAGCAGGACGTAAAAGGTAAGTGGGCAGTATTCTTCTTCTACCCAGCAGATTTCACTTTTGTATGTCCAACAGAACTTGTTGACCTGCAAGATAAGTACGCAGAACTTCAGTCTCGTGGCGTAGAAGTTTACTCAGTATCAACTGACACGCATTTCTCTCACAAAGCATGGCACGACACTTCAGATAAAATTGGTACTATCGAGTACTTCATGGTAGGTGACCAGACTGGCACTATCACTAACAACTTCAACGTAATGCGTGAAGGTCAAGGTCTTGCAGACCGCGCTACTTTCCTAATCGACCCTGAAGGCGTTATCCAAGCAATGGAAATCACTGCGGAAGGTATTGGCCGTGACGCTGAAGACCTACTTCGCAAGGTTAAAGCAGCACAATACGTAGCCGCTAACCCAGGTGAAGTTTGCCCTGCTAAATGGAAAGAAGGTGAAGAGACTCTAGCACCATCTTTAGACCTAGTTGGTAAAATTTAAAATCAACTGAATAGCGGACACTATTCAGTTTGACAGGCACGCTTTGGCCTACCTCCTAAAGGGCTGAGGCGTGCCGCCCCCAAACAAGCTATCCGCAGCCAAAGACAATCCATCCCACAAAATGTTAGCCGACTTGCGCCCCCTTTTTATATTCCTTTAAAGCAAGAAGGTATTGGTCAATACCAAGAAACAGAATTTAAGAGTAGGCACGATTATGTTAGATCAAGCAATGAAGCAACAGCTTAAAGCATACCTAGAAAACCTTAAAACAGATGTACAGCTAGTACTTAGCCTTGATAGCAGCGAAACCGCTAATAAGCTTCAAGCTTTGGCAGATGATATCGCGTCTCTAACAAACAAAATTATCGTCACCCGTGATGACAGCGCCAGTTCGCGCCAGCCAATCATGCAAGTGGTGAACCAAGAAAAAGGCACAGCAATTAGCTTTGCCGGCCTGCCGATGGGACACGAGTTTACCTCTCTGGTACTTGCCCTACTTCATACCGGCGGTCACCCAATTAAGCTTGATGCCGAAACCATTGAGCAAATCAAAGATCTCAGCCAGCCGTTAAACGTTGAAATCTTTATTTCACTATCGTGCCAGAACTGCCCAGAGGTCGTACAGGCATTCAACATGATGTCTGCTATTAATCCGCTAATTAAAACAACCATGATTGACGGCGCAGCATTCCAGGACGAAGTGAAGTCTCGCGACATCATGGCAGTACCAAGCGTATTCATTAACGGAAAACTCTTTGGCCAAGGCCGTATGTCACTGGCAGAAATCCTGAACAAAGTAGATTCAGGTGCAGCAGAGAAGAAAGCGGCAAGCCTAAGCAAGCAAGAACCCTTCGATGTTCTCGTTGTCGGTGGTGGCCCAGCGGGTTCTTCAGCAGCTATCTACGCAGCCCGTAAAGGCATTCGCACAGGTGTTGTGGCCGAGCGTTTTGGTGGCCAGGTTATGGACACTATGGCTATCGAAAACTTTATTTCGGTAAAAGCGACAACGGGTCCAAAGCTAGTTGCAAGCCTTGAAGAGCACGTAAAAGAATACGGCGTCGAGGTAATGACTGAGCAGCGCGCAGCTAACATTATCGACGCTGAAGAAACAGCTGATGGTTACATCCATGTCGAGCTAGAGAGCGGCGCGGTATTGAAAGCTCGCACTGTCATCACCAGCACAGGTGCTCGCTGGCGCGAGATGAACGTACCGGGCGAACAAGAATACCGCAACAAGGGCGTTGCCTACTGCCCACACTGTGATGGCCCATTGTTCAAAGGCAAGAAAACAGCCGTGATCGGTGGCGGTAATTCTGGTATAGAAGCTGCTATCGACCTAGCCGGTATCGTTGAGCATGTAACGGTTCTTGAGTTTGCTGATACGCTACGAGCAGACCAAGTTCTGATTGATAAAGCGAACGCAACACCAAACATCGAAATCATCAAGATGGCACAGACAACGCAAGTTCTGGGTGATGGTAACCGAGTAACGGGTCTTGAGTACAAAGACCGTAACACCGATGAACTAAAGCAAATCGAACTTGCCGGTATTTTTGTTCAAATCGGCCTAATGCCAAACAGCGAATGGTTGAAAGGGACTAACGTTGAACTATCACCACGAGGTGAAATCGAGATTAACGCACACGGCGCAACGTCGATGAAGGGTGTATTTGCAGCGGGTGACGTAACAACAGTGCCATACAAACAAATCATTATCGCGATGGGTGAAGGAGCCAAAGCAAGCTTAGGTGCTTTCGATTTCTTAATCCGTAACCCTGCACCAGCTAAGGTTGCCGAGACAGCATAAGGAATATATCCAGCCTTAAGATTATCGTTCTTTTGTCGGATTTACGACGCCACTTCTGAGAAATCAGAAGTGGCTTTTTTTGTTTTATATGTTTCGTCCTGAAATGACTCTTAAAAATCAAGAGCACGATAGCATTGCGTTTTGCTTGCTCCAATCTCATGTTTGCAAGCTAATTTACCTGCGCCAAACGCAACGCATACAAAAAAGCCCCAGCATTTCTGCTGAGGCTTCGTTGTAGTGACGGAGCGGATGGACTCGATGGTCCGGCACCCCGGCCCGCTCCCGAAAGTGCGCAGCACTTTCGGGAGCGGTAAATACGAAAAAGCCCGACGCTTTCGCATCGGGCTAATGTCGTTGGCGGAGGGCTGGGGTCGCACTCGACCGGGACTCATTCGACCAAAGGGCGAACGCCAAATTCAACGCATACAAAAAAGCCCCAGCATTTCTGCTGAGGCTTCGTTGTAGTGGCGGAGCGGACGGGACTCGAACCCGCGACCCCCGGCGTGACAGGCCGGTATTCTAACCAACTGAACTACCGCTCCAATTCTGTATGAAACTCGATGGTAACCATCCAATTTCTAGAATGTGGCGGAGAGATAGGGATTTGAACCCTAGATACGCTACAAACGTATGCCGGTTTTCAAGACCGGTGCTTTCAACCACTCAGCCATCTCTCCGTAAGTGCGATGTATATTAGTCGCAACAGTTGGTCTTGTAAACCCCCAAAACATTCAACTGCTTAGATAACCACCAAACACGGAGAATCTTAATAAAAAACCAGCAGTTCAAATATAAAAACTGCTTTCCCTCCCGCTAACCTTTAACTTTTAAATTTCCACGCCAACATTTTTCTGGATTTTTCCTCTTTAACTGGACTTTTAATACCTCAATACTTTCAAAAAGTATTTCTATAAGCCATTTAGTGATCCCCCTCACTATTACTCTGAGAGCTAAATCACATCTCATTTCTCAGGATACAAAAGTCCAGCTAATGGCCTATTTATCCAATAGTTTCGTGTTGTTACCCGCCCCATAATTACAGCCATCCAGACAGCATTCTGTCTCAGAACATCGCTCAACCCTATTGCGTTGGCAGACGAGCCAACTAAAAAAATAAACCATAAAAACATGGAGTAATTCGAAATGAAAAGCCAACTGTCAGTGTTAAAAAGACACTTGTTGACGGGTACCAGCCACATGCTCCCCTTCGTTGTTGCGGGTGGGGTATTACTCGCTCTGTCTGTCATGCTGGGAGGTAAAGGCGCGGTACCGGAAGGCGTATTCCTAGAAGGACTTTGGGACATGGGTATCGCAGGTTTCACCCTGTTCGTGCCCGTACTTGGCGGCTATATTGCCTACTCAATCGCTGACCGACCTGCCCTTGCGCCGGGTATGATTGGTGCTTACCTTGCCAATCAAGTACAAGCCGGCTTCCTTGGCGCCATCATTGTTGGCTTCATTGCGGGCTATGTCGTTTTGCAGCTAAAACGAATTCCGTTATCAAACAAACTCAAAGCCGTTTCGACTTACTTTATCCTGCCAATCGGCGGCACCTTTATTGTCTCTGGCCTGGTGATCTGGGTGATCGGTACGCCTATTGCGATGGCAATGGAAAGCATGAACTTGTGGCTACAGGGTATGGCGGGAGCTTCTAAAGCCATGTTGGGTATGGTACTTGGCGGCATGACTGCCTTCGACATGGGCGGCCCAATCAATAAAGTCGCTACCTTGTTCGCACAAACTCAAGTGGGCACCCAACCATGGCTGATGGGTGGCGTCGGTATCGCTATCTGTGTTCCACCACTTGGTATGTTCCTCGCAACCCTACTTTCACCAAAACGCTACACCGATGAAGAACGCGAAGCCGGCAAGGCCGCAGGCATCATGGGCTGTATCGGCATTACCGAAGGTGCGATTCCTTTCGCTGCCGCCGACCCAATGCGTGTCCTACCTTCTATCGTCGTCGGCGGTATGGTCGGTAACGTGGTTGGCTTCATGTTCAACGTCCTTAACCATGCACCATGGGGCGGCTTGATCGTCCTTCCTGTAGTCGACGGGCGCTTGTTCTACATCGTCGGTATCGCAGCCGGTGCCCTAACCACCGCCCTAATGGTCAACGCATTGAAAAAACCTATTGAACAACGTCAAGACGCCAAAGTAGAAGACAAGGCAGAAGACACCCTTGAATTAGAATTCGACTAAACCATATTTTCGGGAGAAACATTATGAAACTACTAGGCGTAACCTCTTGCCCATCAGGCGTTGCACACACCTACATGGCAGCAGAAGCACTGGAAACAGCCGCAAAAGCCAAAGGCTGGGAAGTCAAGATTGAAACACAAGGCTCAATCGGTATTGAAAATGAAATTCTATTATCTGAAGTAGAAGATGCTGACATTATCATCCTGACCAAAGATATCGCGATCAAAAACGAAGAGCGCTTCAAAGGCAAAAAAACAGTCCGTATCGGTGTGGCAGATGCCGTGAAGAAAGCCCCTCAAATCATGGATAAAATCGAAGCGCATCTAGCTTCAGCATAATTCATTTCCTCAATGCCTTGGCTATAAACAGCCAAGGCTTTTTTTATTATGCAAAATGATACCTATCCAACAATTTACAGAATATCATATCGGAAAAGCAGATAATTGAATGGTATTATATTGATGATATTTACGCCTCAGGCAAGTGATTTGGTAGACGTAGTGACATGAAGCAAACCTTCTCTGATCTTCTCGACAATGTTATTTCAGACAGCAGCGCATTTAATAGCATCTGGTTCGCTGGTGATGACACCCCACCGCCAGAGGCCAGTTACCAAGTCAACTTTCCTCGCCTCGAGCTGGTTTTTAACGGGCAGTATGAAAACTTACTAGAAAGTCCGCAGCATCAAATTGAAAGCATCCTTCTCGGCCCCGGTGATGCCCTGTTTATTCCGGCCAATGCTTGGAACAAACCTAGCTGGGACAAGGAGTGTTCAGTACTCAGCTTGCTTTTCGGCAAGAGTCAGTTGGGATTTAGCCTTGTCAGCAAACATGACAATGAGGAAGGTTTTTACGATGTAGTCAAATACAGTGTTCCGCAGCGCACAGGCCGCGCTATTGATCATATCCTGACCGCACTCTCGACCCTTGCTTATGAGAAACAGAAACAACCAGCCGACAAGTTCTTGATGCTCGCTCTACTCAGTTACTGCAGGGACATGCTGACTCAGCCAACAGAAGATACCAGCCGCCGCAGTGAAGATATGTTCAAAGGAATTTGCATTTACGTGCAGGAAAACTTCCACCGCAACATCAACCGCAATACGGTCGCGGCCCGGTTCAATATCTCACCGAATCATCTTTCACGACTGTTTCGCCAAGAAGGGCATATGCGCTTCGCCGACTATATCTCTTGGGTAAGGCTAGAACGCGCCAAGTTCATGCTAAAACGCTACAATTTCCGCCTAGAAGAGGTCGCCCAGCGCTGCGGGTATCACGACCCCAATTACTTCTGCCGGGTATTCAAACGAAAAACAGGCAAGACCCCCACCGAATACCGTTGCCATTAATAATATCGCTTTAGCGAGTTATATCGTCGCCAGTTAGAAGGTACATTGCACTTTACCCTCCCTTACTATACCTGTTATTGTGAACTGTGTTTTATTATAAGCTATCGCCATTATGCTAACGACACTGTCTATCAAAAACTATCGCTCAATCCTTGATCTCAAGGTGCCATTGGGACCACTTAATGTCATCACAGGCGAAAATGGTACGGGGAAATCAAACCTCTACAAAGCGTTACGGTTACTGGCAGAAACGGCCCAAGGTGGCGTTGTCCCAGCGATTGCTAAAGAAGGCGGGTTGGAATCAACATTCTGGGCGGGACCTGAGACACTCTCGCGGGCTATGAGGCAGGGTGATCAGGCTGTCGAATATAGTGTCAGGCAGAATACCAAACGGATGAAACTGGGCTTTGCAACCGACCAGTTCAGCTATGCGATTTCACTTGGTCTTCCGATCCCTTCAGCTATAACGATGTTCGGTCAAGATCCTGAAATTAAGCGCGAGTGCATCTGGAACGGTCCGGTTTACCGTCCGGCCAGTAGCCTGATCGACCGTAAGGCCGCGATGATAAAAGCCCGTGACGGGCGGCAATGGCAAGTCATCTCCCAACACATTGCCAGCTACCATAGCTTGTTTGATCAAATGGCAGATCCCGTTGCGACACCTGAGGCTTTCCAACTGCGTGAGATCATCCGCGGCTGGCGGTTTTACGACCACTTCCGAACCGACCGCGATGCCCCAGCCCGCCAGGCACAACTGGCCACCCGCACTCCGGTTCTTCATCACGACGGTCGAGATCTAGCTGCAGCCCTGCAAACGATTATCGAAACCGGTGACAAAGACACGCTGTTCAAGGCCATTGACTACGCTTTTCCCGGCGCCTCAATCCGTATTATCCACCATGCCGATAGCCGTTTTTCACTCGAATTCTCCCAGCCGGGATTACTGCGACCGCTTACCGGTGCGGAGCTCTCAGACGGTACCTTGCGATTTCTGCTTTGGGTCGCCGCCTTGCTGACTCCTCGCCCTCCAAGCTTGATGGTACTCAATGAGCCAGAAACAAGTTTGCACCCGGACTTGCTACCCGCATTGGCCAAACTGATCCTTCATGCAACCAAACATAGCCAGTTATGGGTCGTATCCCATTCCCCACGTTTGATTGCGGCACTTGAGCAGTATCCCGAATGTAACTCAATAAGATTAGAAAAAGAGCTAGGCCAAACCGTAATCCCGGGACAAGACATCCTGAGTCAACCATCATGGCATTGGCCTGATGAATGATTACAGCATTCATCAATACAGCGCCAACCGAGCAAGTCTCGAGCGCATGCCTTAAAAATGCTAATCCAGTTACAAAATGAATAGCTCACACATATCAGGGCACCTGAAACAGCCACTCTCAGCCCTGCAAATAGCGCCGAATCAGCCACATACACCTCATAAAATGGGAGGGTTATCACGCTTGTAAACGGACGCTACAAAAGTCCAGTAGAGGGTTGTTTTATCTTCTACCGCGATCTCTCGCCTCTCCTTATAGTGATCACATAGGAATTCAAACGATTGGAGAGAAATAATGAGAGTGGTCGCTATCACTGCTTGCCCAACCGGCATTGCCCATACTTATATGGCCGCCGACAAATTGATTGATACCGCCAAGAAGCTCGGCATTACCATCAAAGTCGAAACGCAAGGCGCCATGGGGATCGAAAACCGCCT
Source organism: Photobacterium sp. DNB22_13_2 (assembly GCF_052873915.1). Lineage (NCBI taxonomy): Bacteria > Pseudomonadati > Pseudomonadota > Gammaproteobacteria > Vibrionales > Vibrionaceae > Photobacterium > Photobacterium sp. DNB22_13_2. Next base: position 41,904 of record NZ_JBNNXU010000021.1, on the reverse strand, counting down.
TAGCGAGCAAGATATCAAAAGCGCCGATGTGGTCGTGCTCGCCGCCGACATCAACATCGAACATAGCGATCGCTTCAAGAACCAACGTTGCCTCGAAGTCACTATCCAAGATGCCCTTCAGCGTCCTCGCCGGGTTTTCTCTCAATGTCAGCAGCTGTTAGCGCATTAATTACAAGGCAGTAGTATCCATGAAACACCAATTTGCTTTCCGTTGTGAATTACCCAATGGTATTCATGCTCGCCCGGCCACCCATCTAGAAAAGGTCTGCGGCCAATTTAGCTGTACCATCACGCTGGTTAACCACCGCAACAATAATCAGGGCGATGCCAAAAGTGTTTTGGCGCTGGTCGGTACTGATACCCTACTCGACGATGCTTGTACTCTGATCTTTGATGGTCAAGACAGCCAATCCGCCTGCCGTGCGTTGGAATCCTTCATCACCACTGAGTTTCCTCATTGCGATGAAGCGCTTGATCCTATCGCCAGTATTGATGAGTTCCCCTTGCCCCAGTCGCTGATGCGCCATCAACCAACTTTGCTACACGGCACCCGTCTTGCCACCGGTCTCGGCCAAGGTAAGTTAATCACTTTTAGCCAAACCAACCTTAACCAGTTTGCGACGGACATTTTCGAACAGGAAACCGAACGTTTCCAACATGCCCACCAGCAGGTCGCCGACCACCTGTCTGTGATGACAGCAACGGCGAGCAAGCATGAACAAGAAATTATCTCGGCGCATCTGGCCATATTGAACGACAGCAGCTTCGTTGCTGGCATAACAAATTTGCTCAGCACTCACTCCACCGCCAACGCTATATTGGCGACCGTCGACAAGTTAAGCACCCAGCTCCAACAATCTGCCAGTGCTTATTTGCGTGAGCGGGTATTGGATATCAAAGATGTCGCCACCCAGCTGTTGATGAGCGCTTACCCCGAGGTCCAATGCCAGCGCGAATTTAAACTGACAGAGCCAAGCATCGTACTGGCGAGTGATCTGACCCCGAGCCAGTTCATCGGGTTGGATAAAGGCCATTTACAAGGGCTGGTACTCACCCATGCAGGCAGTACGTCACACACGGTGATCTTGGCGCGTGCCTTTGGCATTCCAACCCTATCTGGCATTGAGATCAGCCAGTGCAGCACTGCACTCAATACCCTGGCTTATATCGATGGTCAGCTCGGTGTCCTTGCCACTGACTGTAGTGAGCCAGTCAAGCGCTACTTCCAACGCGCCCTAACCTTGCGCCAACAGGAACAACAGCAGCAAGAGATATATGCCCACCAGCCCGCAGTTACGGTCGATGGTCATCAAGTTGAAATTGCCGCCAACATTGCCTGCTCAATTGAAGCACCGGCAGCATTTACCAATGGCGCAGAAGGCATTGGTCTATTCAGAACCGAAATGTTGTTCATGGACCGCCATAGCGCACCAGATGAAGACGAACAATTCAACCACTACCGCGAAGTGCTCGACGCGGCCGACGGCAAGCCGGTTATCATTCGCACCATGGATATCGGTGGTGACAAGCCCATTGACTACCTAAAGCTGCCAGAAGAAGCGAACCCGTTCCTTGGTTACCGTGCCGTGCGTATCTACCCGCAATTCGAGCAACTGTTCCGCGGCCAGCTTCGTGCCATACTGCGCGCATCGGTATACGGCAGCACCAAAATCATGATCCCAATGATCCAAAGCATTGAAGAGATCCGCTGGGTTAAGCAACAGCTTACTGCAGTCAAAGCCGAACTCGATAGCAGCAACATTGCCTACTCCGAGCAACTGCAGCTGGGGATCATGGTTGAAATCCCAGCGGTGGCCTTTATCATCGATCAGTTCTGCCAGGAAGTGGATTTCTTCAGCATCGGCTCTAACGACATGACTCAGTATTTACTGGCCGTCGACAGAGATAACGCGCAGGTGTCACACCTCTACAACAGCCTTGCCCCCGCATTTCTTCGGATGCTGCAGCAAGTCGTGAGTACGGCCCATGAACATGGCCGCTGGGTTGGTTTATGCGGTGAACTCGGCGCGGATACCAAGGTGCTACCATTGCTAGTCGGTTCAGGCCTTGATGAAATCAGCATGAGCGCACCAAAGATCACCGCCACAAAAGCAGCCTTGAATAACCTAACGTTTGAGCACTGCCAACAACTATTTGCGCAAGCATGCCAGTGTCCGACCATCGAAGATGTCACTGACCTACTGGATAAAGCAGCAAACCAAGGAACAGACAAACCCTTACTGGGCATAGAATGTGTGTTCAAACAAGCTGATTTTGCCAACAAGGAAGAAGCGATCCAGGCATTGGTTGGCAATTTGCACCTTCAAGGTCGCACCGATAATACCTATGCGCTGGAGGATGATATTTGGGCTCGCGAAGCGGTATTCTCTACCGGTCTTGGACACGGATTTGCGATTCCGCATACCAAGTCAGACAACATCCGCCATTCGAGTATTAGTATTGCCCAATTGAAGACCCCTATTGATTGGCAGTCTGACTCTGGTGATGTGGACTTCATCATCATGCTGACACTCAATAAAGACCAAGGTGATCAGCATATGCGGATCTTCTCCGGTCTTGCTCGCAAGTTGATCCATCAGGACTTCAGGGACAAACTGAAAAGCTGCAACAATGAAGCCGCGATGATCCAGTTCCTAGAGCAAGAGCTCGCTCTTTAACTCGTCCCTTAACTTGGCTTTCCCTAATAACAAGCACTAGACCCAAGCTTCCCCCTGATTCATTCGGACGGTCAGGGGGCTTTTTTACTGCCAATTAACCACAAATATAAAAAGGTTAATCCATTGATAAATTTACATTATTTACATTTAAGGGAAATAACATTCCAATAAACGATATATAAAGTGATAAGTATTATCATTAGCATGACGATTCATATTTCTAGCACATAAAAATCAACTATGAATAAGTCAGTTTTATCGCGTACCTTGCTCACCTCTTCTGTATTACTTTCTTGCGCCAGCTTTTCCTCCACCTCATTAGCCGATACTTTTCCGGTCACCGTCACCGATGTGGCCGGTCGCACCGTCACCATAGAGCAACAACCTCAGCATGTTGCGCTATCAACAGGCCGCGTTTTCCCGTTATTGGAAATCATTTACCAGCAAGAAGCTGCGAGCCATCTGGTCGCTTGGCGTGATGACATGCGCCTATCTGCACCGAGCATGTACGCCAGCTATATCAAAGATTACCCACAGCTGGCCAACGTACTGAAAATTGGCAAAATTAAATCCGGTGAATTTGATGCCGAACGTTTTATCAATATGAAAAACAAGCCGGATGTGTTTGTGGTTGATATGTCCAATATTGCCCTGGCACAAGAGAAGGGCCTGCTCGACAAGCTCGACACAGCAGGTATCAAAGTCATTGCCATCGATTTTCGCGAAGACCCAGTCAAAAATACCGTCCAATCCGTCACCAGCTTAGCCAAAGCGCTAGGTCGTGCAACTCAAGGTGAGGCGTTTGCCGACTATTACCAACAACACGTCAAAGCCCTAACGCAAGCAGTTGAAAAGCTACCAGAATCCGAAACCAACAAAACTGTGTTTATCGAACGCGCAGCCGGCTATGACGGTTCATGCTGCCAGACATTTGCCACCGGTAACATGGGCGCCTACGTGCCATTCCTAAAAGCCACCAATATCGCCGATAAGCCATTAAAAGGTGCCATAACCGGTAAAATGTCGCCGGAGAGCGTCATCGCGGCGCGACCTGATGTTTACATCATGCAAACCACTGGCTGGATTGATAAACATGGCAACCCAACCGCAGGGATCCCACTTGGCTACGCGATGCCCCCTAACCCATCACTCAATGGCACCTCCATCAAAGACACCTCTATTAACGACGCAGCCATCGCTAAAGCAACCCAATCACTGATGGATCGTACTTGGCTCAAAGCGGTCAACGGCTACCAGAACAAGGATGTGTATTCCATCTACATGCCGTTCTACAACTCACCATATAACTTGGTCGCAATGGAATACTTCGCCAAGTGGATCCACCCTGAACAGTTTGCCGATCTCGATCCGGAAAAAACCTTCGAAGAAATGAACCAGCGCTTTGCCAACCGCCAAGCCAGCGGAGTATTTGGCCAAAACAACTTCGAGACGATGACTCAGGAAACAGCTAAGAATATGGCCAGAGGAGCAACAAAGTGAGAGATATAGCCCTATCGTCCGCTCCAGTAATGGAACAAGCAGGCGACTCGATTGAAGCAGCCTTACAGCAGCACCGGGATCGCAATCGAAAAAAGAAGCTCGCCCTGGCTTCTTTCTTTGTATTGAGCTTGGCATGCGTCGTCGCTGATATTCTGATTGGCTCACAAGGCTTAACCTTGGCGCAGGTACTAGGTGGGATCTTCCACCCCGCATCCAGTGATATTGCCAGCCGGGTGATTATCTGGGACATCCGGATGCCGATGTCACTAATGGCTCCGCTGGTTGGCGGTGCACTGGCACTGTCAGGTGCGCAGATGCAAACGACCCTGCACAACCCACTGGCCGACCCATACACTTTCGGTGTCTCAGCGGCCGCAGGATTCGGGGCTTCGCTGGTGATCACCAACATCATCGCTATCCCATTTATCCCGGTGGAATATCAGGTCGCCGTGATGGCCTTTGTCATGTGCCTACTCACCACCTTCATGATTGCCGGGGTTTCATCGGTAAAACGAATCTCCATCGAAGGGGTCATGTTATTTGGTGTCGCCATCATGTTTGCTTACGACAGCATGCTGACCATGATGCAGTACATAGCCACCGAAACCCAACTGCAGACACTGGTCTTTTGGCAAATGGGTTCGCTCGACCGCGGAAGTTGGGAAAAGATCGCGATTTTAGCCATCGTATTACCCGTTGTATTGGGCATCATGATGAAAGATTCATGGCAGCTATCCTCACTCAAGATCGGCCAAGAGCGCGCAGAATCGATGGGGATCAATGTGAACCGCCTGCGGATCAAAACCTTGCTTTTAGTCTCACTGATCACGTCCCTTTCGGTTTCGTTTGTTGGTGCCGTAGGCTTTGTCGGATTAGTTGCACCGCACATTGCCCGGATGGTTCTAGGCGAAGATCAACGCTTCTTCTTGCCGGCATCATTTTTGTTGGGCTCGGTACTACTCGGGCTCGCATCGATTGCCAGCAAGACCATCATGCCGGGTATTATTCTGCCGTTAACTGTCGTGATGTCGATGGTCGGTATTCCGTTCTTTCTATTTTTGATCATCAAAAAAGGCGGTAAGTTCTGATGGCTTTAAAAATCAATAATCTTTCTGTCTCATATGGTTCGCATAAGGTGCTGGATGACCTGACGTTTCCGACGATTCATCCGGGAGAAATGGTATCTCTGATTGGTAAGAACGGGGCAGGAAAATCCACCGTACTCAAACAGATGACCAAGCTCATCAAACGAGAGTCCAACCTGTTTTCTTGGCAGGGAACACCGCTTGCCTTGGAGGATATTGGTTACCTGCCTCAAGATCACCGCATCAACGCCTGTATTACAGTAGTCGAATTACTTGTCACAACCATGCATGTCGGTGTCAGCTCATTATTTACCCGAGCAAACAGTGCCGAACAAGCTTTGGCTTTACTCGATAGCATTGGCATTTTGCACCTCGCCAACAAAGTGTGTACCGAGCTGTCCGGCGGTGAAAGTCAAATGGTAGGTTTGGCTCAAGCCGTGATCAATAAGCCAAAAGTTCTGATTCTCGATGAGCCTACCGCCGCCTTGGATATGAACAACCAGCTCAAGCTACTGGAGTATGTGAAGCAGTATACCCACCGGCATTCAGCTTGTGTGCTAATGGTGGTACATGATCTGAATTTGGCAATTCAGTACTCCGACAAAGTGGCTGCGCTGCATCAGGGCAAGCTGTTTACCTATGGCGATCCACAGCAGATTATCGACCAGCAGCTGATCCATGATGTATTTGATGTCAACTCATCGATTATCCAACTCAATGATACACCGGTCGTTGTTGTACAGCCCTAACCTGCTATAGCCATCCCCCCGATTGATGGCACTGCCGTTTGCGCAGCATCTAAACCGGGGGTTTTACTCTCCACTTATTGGCTTATCGAGCACTTCCCCACTAACGTCCCTCATTAAAAGGGCATAAAATAGCTCACAAAAAACCAACAAAAAAACAGCATTTCATGGTAATTGAATAATTTAACCTCATAATAAGAGGAGATTTTTCGTTCAATCCGCTGACACCTAACAAAAGGTAGCAACTATGACGTGGCAAGTATCCGAACTGATCCCGCTTCTGAGTGAACACGACGGCTGGGCAGTTGAAGAAAATGACCAAACACTGGTTATCCGCAATGAAGATAATATCGAAGCCTTTCTGGCCGTATCTGGTGAGCAAATTCTGGTTGAAGTCTTACTGTTCCCTGCTGAGCAAGTCATTGACCTGACCTCTCTTAACAACGATATCCTTCGTACCCACAAGATGTTCCCGCTATCGACTATCGGCATCAATCAAATTGGCGGTAATGACTACTACGTAGCATTTGGTTCACTGTCTTCCCAATCTAAAGCGGAAAGCATTGTGATTGAGGTCGCGACCCTATTCCGCAATGTCGAAGCGTTTATCGAACTGTACCAAGACCACCTCAAGGAGGTTGCGTAATGAGTGTCTGGAAAAAACTGTTTACCGCGATTAAAGGCGGTGTAAACGAAACAGCAGAAGCGGCGGCTGACAACCAAGCCCTGCGCATCCTTGATCAAGAGATCCGAGAAGCCAAGCAAGAGCTCCGACGCTCAGATGAAGCATTGGTCAATATCGTCGCCAAGCGTAAAATGTCCCAACAGAAAGTGGATGGGTTCGAGCAAGGCATCGAAGAATACGAAGGCCATGCCCGTGGTGCGATGGAAAAAGGTCAACAAGAGTTAGCGCTTGAATGTGCACAAAAAGTTGCGGAGCTTCGCAATGAACAGCAAGCCGAACAAACCTACCTTGACCAGTTCGTCGCTTCTGAGCAGAAGATGCGTACCAACATCAGCCAAGCTAAGGACAAACTGCGCCAACTGGAACAGCAAGTGGATGTGGTAAAGGCCAACGAAGCAGTACAAAAAGCCCAATCGGCAGTATCGGCCACCAATGTCGGCGCCAATGCCAAAATGCATACGGCCGTTGAATCCCTTGAACGAATCAAACAGCGCCAAGCCGAAAAGTCAGCTCAACTAGAAGCTGCCGCCGAAATGGCCGATGAGCAGTCAGGCAGTAGTCTGGACAAAAAGCTGGCCGAGGCTGGGATCACCTCAGGAAAACAATCATCAGCCGAAGATGAACTTAAGCGAATTTTGGGCCAGTAGTTGCCGCTTGATAGGGAGGTAGTATGTCATTATGGCTCTTATTCCGCCGCTGGGCGGCTCAGAACTTCCATGCGCTAAGTGGCAGAAACCTCCTTCTATTGGTTATCGGCTATACCGCTATTAGCTACGCCCTATTATCTGTAGTAGGAGAATCAGCCTTAATCCAAAGCCCTACCGATTTTTTGTACTACTTGGTGGTCAGTGCCTCTACCGTTGGCTATGGCGATATGTCGCCAACCACTGTGGCAGGAAAATGGGTCGTCATGCTGTTTGTGATCCCCGGTGGGCTGGGGCTATTTGCCATAGCGGTCGGCCGGGTTGCAAGTGTCTTTATTGATTATTGGAAACAGGGGCTGTTAGGCCGGAGGAAAGTATCGGTGGAAAACCACATACTCGTGCTGGGGTGGAACGAGCAGCGTACCCTGCACCTGATCAAAATGCTGCAACACGAAGAAAAAGGCCACCGCGCAATTGTCCTGTGTGTCCGCCCAGATATTGAAAACCCACTGCCAGGGGAAGTTGAGTTTGTCCGTGCCCCAAGCTTCACCGACAGCCAGGCCATGGCCAAAGCCGGGGTCGACACAGCGAGCTGTATTGTGATTGATAACAGCGAAGATGACGTCACCCTGTCTGCTGCTCTATTCTGTGCCAACCAGAATCCAAACGCCCATATTTTGGCTTACTTCAATGACGAATCATTGAGTGGCTTGCTCAAGCATCATTGCCCCAATGTCGAGTGTATTCCCTCTGTAGCGGTCGAGATGCTAGCCAAGGCTGCAATCGATCCGGGCTCGAGCGAATTGCATCACGAATTGCTCAGCACCCACAAGGGAATGACCCAATATGCTGTGCAATTTCCAGCAACAGCGGCACCGAGCACCATTGCCCCGCTATTCAACGGTTTCAAGCAACAACATGAAGCTATTCTTATTGCCATAGACACAGGCAAAGGGGTCGAGTTGAATCCGCCATTGGATCGGGAGGTCACTCCCGGTGCCAAACTGTTTTATATCGCTGATGAGCGTGTTGAGCAAATCAATTGGGCTCAGTGCGTAGATAATCCCTAGCTATCAGCACCTAAATACACGGAGTATTTATGTTCGATTGGTTCAAGAAGAAGCAGCCAGAAGTTTCGCCTCCAAGCAGTCCTGAAATCCTTGGATTGAGGCTGGGTGGTGCCTTCGAGCTTGATGATCTGAAACTACGCTTAATCGAGCCAGATCTTATTATCGAAGGCGCATCCCGTACCCAGCTGATCAAGGCGGTAGGTGAAGTCCATCTCGACGAGCAAACACGGCTTCTTCGCTACTACACTGATGACGATGGATTTATCCAAATCTTAACCCACGGAACAACCGAAGCCGATATCAGCGAAGTTAAGCTTTATTACTTTTACGAGTCCCGCCCCATTGATACCCAGAGCCAGTGGCAGAATTTGCTGGATAATGAGATCGTTAAGCCCAACAAGGAGTTGGAAGGATATCAATTCAACAAAGTGTGGGACAACACCCGCCCTGTCGCTATGACAGAAAAAACCTGGCTAGAAGACGGTACGGTGACTGAAACAGACCAATTTGTGATGATCTATGAGCGCGACACAGGTAATGGGCAATTCGAATTTCTACTCGTTGCCGGCGAAGAAAAAATCTACCGCAATCAAGCTGAGCGTTGCCTCGCCATTAGCACCGGTTTCGATTTAACCCCAACCGACTTCAAGCTAATAGGCTAATATTCAATTATTTAGATTAAGAATAGGATTAACATGGAAGTACTCACCAACTCACTCGCTGGCCTCGGCGCATTCTTGCTTTATTTTTCGCTGTCATTGGCTTTTTTGATGCTATTCAAGTTTGTCTACGTCCGCTTTACTCCGCATGATGAGTGGAAGCTGGTAAAAGAAGACCAGAATATTGCCGCAGCCATTGGTTTATCCGGCTCCATTATCGGCTACTGCTTAGCTATCGCAGGCGCTGCGACGAACTCTGTTAACTTGATCGATTTTGCTATTTGGGGTGTGGTCGCCTTGTTTGCCCAGCTAATCGCCTTTGCTATTTTACGCTTTGGCTTTATGCCAAAGATTGTCGAGCGTATTGAAGCCGGTGAAATACCCGCAGGTATCGTCATGGCAGCAACATCTGTATCAGTGGGCCTACTCAACGCCGCCTGTATGACGTACTAAGGGGGAATGCCATGAAACGCAGTAAACACGTCGTTCTCGCCAGCATGAAGAAAAACTGGCGCCCGGTGTCAATAGCCTCCATGACGGGCCCTATGACCGCCGTTTTGGCCACCGCCGTACTTTCTGGTTGCAGCGACAGTGCAGATGACGCAGTCATCTATGAATCGCTTAATGATTGTGTCGATGACAATCCAAATTCCACGGAGGAGTGCCAGGCCGCTTACCAGTTTGCCATACAGGAAGCCTCTCGTACCGCGCCTAAATACAATTCCCGCTACGATTGCGAAGCGGAATTTGGTTCCAACGCCTGTGTGCAGCCACAAGGTAATAGTTGGTTTATGCCAGCAATGGCGGGATTCATGTTTGCCAGAATGATGGACAGTAATCGTGGCTATTACTCACAACCAATGTTCCGCTCTTATTATCCGGGCAGTATTTTCTATGATCGCTGGACGACAGCTGATGGCAACGACTACGGCCGCAGCACCTACAAGAAAACCAAGGTACGGGTCAGCAAAGATCACATGAAACCCAAACCAACGGTAAGCCGCACCATTTCACGTGGTGGGTTTGGTTCGACCGTTTCGGCCAAATCAGGCTGGAGCAGCAGCCGCTCCTCAAGCGGCAGTAAAGGATGGGGAGGATAAGCTGCCAATCTCACATCGCAACATCACTTTTTGAAAAGAAGCCAATCAATTCTCATCAAAAAGTACAATACGATCTGATCTACAAACTCGCCTCCCGCGTAGTTAACAATGACAAGTTCATATCTCGTCAATTTGTTCCTTTCATAACAACCTGCACATCCTTGTTGCAGGTTTTTTTTGCTTACTGCAAAGTAACGCGATACCGTTTACGGTGATGACTCACCGCTATCCGAAGGTTGCTCGCTTCCTTGCTGTTCACTGTCCTGTTGCTCAGTCACTTGATCAATGATGGCTTGTAATTGCCCTTCAACCGTATTCGGGAAGAATGGGTCGTGATAAATCGGGTTTGTCAAGAATGTGTCATCCGTCAGCGCTTCCAAGAAAGCGACCAGTGCTTCTTTCTCTTGCTGACTCAAGTTCATTCTTATTGGGGTCCCCCCAGTTTGGCCGTTACTGGTTAAATCAGGGCTTAAGATACGATGACGCTGTATACCACTGTTGTAGAACTCAACCACATCCATCAGAGTTTCAAAGCGGCCGTCATGCATATACGGGGCACCAACGCCAATATTGCGTAGTGATGGTGACTTGAAGAAGCCATTTCCCGCCCCTTGATCACTGCTGGTATCCGCATCAAGACCATTTACATGGGCTTGATCCATCGAATGAGCACTGGTTTGATGGCAGGCAATACAGCCCAACGAATCACGCTCGGTACCGGGGAAACCAGAGAACAGCTTCAGTCCCAGCATTTCTTGCTCGCTGAACACTGCTGCAAAATCAGGGTCATCCCACTCACCAACAGTAAATGCCTGATCGTACTTAGAATCGTAAGTAACCATGGTACGGATAAACTGAGCGAGTGCACGGGAGATACGATCACTGGTAATCGCCTCATCGCCGAATGCGTCATTGAACAGTTCAGCGTAGTAGCTAGTTTCTGCCATTTTGACTTCAAGATCGAACAGGTTCATACCCATTTCCACCTCGTCCTGAATTGGCATCAATACTTGCTCTTCCAAGGTGTCAGCACGCTCATCCCAAAAGAATTTCCCATTATTGTAGTAGGTCGCATTGGATAAACTCATGGAATGGCGACCTGTTTTCCCGCCATCAAAACCGTCACTAAAAGTTTTCGGGTCAGTAAAGCCGTGCTTTTGAATATGGCATGAGGCACAAGAAACCGAATTATTAGCCGATAAACGGACATCGTAAAAAATAACCCGCCCCAGGTTTGCACCAGCATTGGTTACTCTGTTGCCAAACGGGGTGTTGTTTTGTGAATCCACATTACCAAACGGTGAAGAGATCCGAGTATAGTACTCTGGCTGTGCCGATAAATAAGCTTCGTAATCATGCTTCGCGGATAACTCAGGTAGAGGCAAGCCATCAATATCAAGCTTTGCCTCTGGAGGAGGCGGCGGCGGTTCGCTGCCTTGGCCATCATCGCCATTGGAGGGGGGCGGTACTGGTGATTCACCACTGGGTTGCTCATCTGCGGGGGAATCTTGCGAAGGTTGTGTATCTGAAGGCTCCTGAACAACTTCAGTCCCCACTGAACTCGCTTCTAACGAGCCTGAGTCATCAGAGTCTTCACGACATGCCGTAACTGTCGCAATCAATGCAACAGCCAAAAGATAACGGGAGGTATTCATACAACACTCCAACCTAGCCTAATTAATTTTATTTTTATGAGCAGTCTGATTTTATTATTACTGCCAATTATTTGTGAGAATGGAGAATCCATTAACAACACTTAATTAAAAGCCTAATCAGTGAAATTGTTCTTGTTTCTGACAAGTGAGAAAAAGCCAACACCAACAGACAGTTAGAAACAAGAGCCAATAAGATTTAGATAAAATCACTACATAAATTTATTAAAAATGAACAAATAAATACATATGTTCAATTAGCTTTTCTCTCATAAATAGATAGTTACCTGCATGGCGTTGGTAATGCTAAGTGAGCAAAAACGTTTGAAATAATTTTGTGGAATATCAGGAAACTTTAATCTGCAAAAATTTATTGTTAGACGCCTATCGAGATTAAATCAAGAAAGCATAATTTTGCATTAAATATTTTGAATCCAGATCTTTTTTTGCGTCCAAAATTATTTAATCCTTTTTATGTATGAATTAGCTTACACATAAAACTATAAAGCCAAACAAACAAGACCAAGTAAATCTAATAACAATCAAAGGAGTGAACATGAAACAAATACCACTGACCCTCCTCTCTGCTGCGATGCTCATGGGAACAGTCACTGTTTCCGTTTCAGCGCAAGCCAATGAAATGGTGGCACAAACCAGCAATGTCGTCGTCGGCTACTGGCACAACTGGTGTGACGGTGCGGGTTACCGCGGCGGACTGGCCCCGTGTATTGATTTAACGGAAGTCCACCCTGACTACAATGTCGTCAATGTGTCTTTCATGAAAGTGTTTGATCTTAATGCGGGCCGTATCCCAACCTTCGAGCTTGATCCCGCTATTGGCCTAACTGAATCGGCTTTCATCGATCAAATCAACACCTTGAACAGCCAAGGGCGGAGTGTACTGTTGGCGCTCGGTGGTGCCGATGCGCATGTCGAGCTCAAAACCGGTGATGAACAAGCCTTTGCCGATGAGGTAATCCGCCTGACCGACAAATTTGGCTTCGATGGGTTGGATATCGACCTTGAGCAAAATGCGATCACTGCTGCTGATAACCAAACGGTGATTCCCGCCGCCCTCCGTATCGTGAAAGATCACTACCGCGCCCAAGGTAAGAATTTTATGATCACCATGGCACCGGAGTTCCCTTATCTCACCACGGCCAATGGTAAATACCTACCATATCTTCAGGGCTTAGAAGGCGACTATGATTTCATTAACCCGCAGTTCTATAACCAAGGTGGTGACGGCGTATATGTGGAGGGGAATATTGGTTGGCTTTCACAAAATGACGCAAGAAAAGAAGAGTTTATCTATTATATTTCCGACTCATTGATTAACGGTACCCGTGGATATACCACGATTACCAATGATAAATTGGTCTTTGGTATCCCGGCTAATATCGATGGGGCCAACAACGGCTATGTCGACGATCCTAACGCCTTGTATGCCGCTTTCGACCGCTTGAAAGCACAAGGTCAACCCATGCGCGGTGTCATGACTTGGTCAGTCAACTGGGACATGGGCACAAACAGTGCAGGACAAGCATACAATGACAAATTCATCAAAGACTACGGTAATTACGTCCATAACCAGCAGCCACCAGAGCCTGATAAGTCACCTGTATTTACCGGCATAACCGATACCCAAGTCGTTCGAGGTACGGCGTTTAATCCTATGACCGGTGTTGCTGCTGTTGATTTCAATGGCAACGATATTTCAGCCAGCATCAAAATCACTGGCAGCGTAGATATCAATGTCGTGGGTGATTACGCCCTAACCTACAATGTCAGCGATAATGCAGGAAACAGTGCCAACCAAGCCCGCAAAGTAACGGTATACGATTTAGTGCCCGTCTTTGAAGGTGTGAATGATGTTCGTATTACCATCAACAGCAGTTTCGACCCGATGGCCGGTGTCACGGTTACCCACCCTATCGATGGTGATATTACCGCGCAAACCACGGTAGCTGGCAATGTTGATACCAGTAAAGTTGGCATATATAGCCTGACGTATACGGCAACATATGGCAATAACGACACCCACAGCACCCAGCGCAGTGTGGAGGTATATGACGACAGCCAACCGGCCTGTCCAAATGCGTGGGATGGTGCAGCCACCTATGTTGCCAATGATGAAGTGACGCACAACGGTAAACTCTGGCTTGCAAAGTGGTGGACCAGGGGAGATGAACCCGGCACAACCGGCCAATGGGGTGTTTGGGAAGAAAAAGGTGCTGCATCTTGCCAGTAATCACTACTGACTCGACAATCTAAATACAATCTAAGAGTGCCAGTGGGATCCCCTGCTGGCACAATATGGTAAGTCCACGCCTTTCAATGCCTGTATGCTTCGCGCTCATTTTTAACAAGCATTAGGGCGCTTCGTGATTATCCAATACACTTCTGCTTCAGCAATCGCAGGGCTAATCTTGTTAGTCAATTTGAATACCGAACAGACTGAGGCTGCAACCATTTCGACCTACACACTGTGCTATGACGTGGGATTCCAGACACCGGATGAACTCTACGATACATACAGCGGTGGATTTGATGCGATATCCCAAGAGCTAGCGAAACGACAGCTCAACCATAACGAATTAATAAAGTGCACCAAGGTGACCCACAGCGCCTTACTCGATAGACAAGATTTACGGGAAAAGCGCGAGGTATAAGCCCAAGGACAACCCAAGCAATCACAACCAAAACAAGAACCAATAAATACCAGTCAGCACTTCATCAGTGCTAGCGTTTAGCTAAACCTAATATTTATCAATTTATAATCATAAGCTTAACCTCATTATTTGATGTTCCCCCGTTCTTTTTTTGAAGTTATTTCCATTTTTACCGAAATAATAAATTGACACAAAACTGCTTCGAGCATATATTTCGACACATATCGAAATATATGTCCAAATGAGGCAGTAAACATGAGTCCTGAATTCGTAACAATGTTCAAAGAAGCCGCAGGTATGTTCCTATTTCTAGCCGCAGAACTGACGGTTCTATTTTTAGTCATTAGTTATCTGGTCGGCGTGTTGCAGGAATTCCTGACCCCCAAGAAGATCCAATCGATCCTGAGCTCACGCAACGGTAAAGGCTATTTCATTGCAGCCCTGCTAGGTTCTATCACACCATTCTGTTCGTGCTCGACCATTCCTTTCTTAAAAGGTCTCCTGCGTGCCCGTGCAGGTTTTGGCCCGATGATGGTGTTCCTGTTTGCCAGCCCACTGCTTAACCCAGTGATCATCGGCTTGTTTGTGGTGACCTTCGGGATCAAAGTCGCGGTGTTCTATTTCGCTGTGGCTCTGGCTGTATCGGTCATTGCAGGTTACGTATTGGAAAAACTAGGCTTCGAGCGCTATGTCCGCGAAGAGGCTTATCAAATGGCTGATGCAGGTTCAAGCTATGGCAGTAGCTGTAGTGATACTGCACCAAAGGCTAAGCCAGCGTCATCTTGTGGTACCCAAGCGGCTCCAGCAACATCATGCTGTGGAACGAAAGAAGAAGTGAATGTTGAAGTCAATGGCTGCGGTGAAGCGGTAATGACAGTGAAAGAAGAAAGCCGTTGGGTACGCATTTGGCATTCAACCTGGAAAGACTTTAAGCAAGTACTTCCTTACCTGATGCTAGGTATTCTAATTGGTTCTTTCATCTACGGCTTTATTCCGACTGACTTGATTGCCAAGTACGCTGGTGAAGGTATGTGGTATGCGATCCCTGTTGCTGCAGTGATTGGTATCCCACTCTACATTCGTGCTGAAGCAGTGATCCCACTAAGTGCCGCACTGGTTAAAAAAGGCATGGCGATGGGTTCAGTAATGGCATTGATCATTGGTAGTGCGGGTGCAAGTTTGACTGAGGTTATCTTGCTGAAATCTATCTTCAAGAACCAGATGATTGCCGCCTTCCTCGCAGTGATCCTCGGTATGGCGATTGGCGCAGGTTACATGTACACATATCTGTTTGGCTAAGCCGTATAGTAGGCGAAAACAATAGCCTAAACATAACGAGCACAGCATCAAGCCGGCCTCTACGAGGTCGGCTTTTTATTTAAACCCTTATATTTTTCTCGCTATGTCGCCAATGGAAATACCTGTTGTCAAAATGGCAACTCGTGAGTCAACCGGATCCCCACTACACTCCTCGCGACACAACAAAGAGGTTTTTATGATCCGGTTTCTTTTGTGCAGTTTTGCACTCGTTCTTCTGTACCCTACAGCGATTGATTTGTATCTGGTTGGTTTGCCGCAAATCGCCCAAGATTTAGGGGCCACAGAGTCACAGCTCCACATTGCATTCTCGATTTACCTCGCAGGCATGGCAACCACCATGTTCTTTGCAGGCAAGCTTTCCGACACAATCGGCCGCAAGCCCATTGCCATTTCGGGTGCATTCATTTTTATTTTTGCCTCCCTACTGGGTGGACAAGCTGAAAGCAGTACCACATTTTTGATTGCCCGGTTTGCCCAAGGGATCGGCGCTGGATCATGCTATGTCGTCTCCTTTGCTATCCTCCGTGACACGCTTGATGATCAACGCCGCGCCAAGGTACTTTCGATGCTCAACGGGATCACTTGTATTGTGCCTGTGATTGCTCCAGTGATCGGTCACCTCATCATGCTCAAGTTTCCATGGCCAAGTCTGTTCACCACCATGGCAGGCATGGGGGTGTTGGTTTGTTTCTTGTCGATATTTGTTCTAAAAGAAAGCAATGCGAACCGCCGAAGCAAGGCTAAGACGCCACAGCCAAAGACCTCTCAGTTGAACGAGACCACTGCGACCAAACATTCTGCCGAACCTTTTCTAGAGCGCTTTTTCATCAGCCGTGTTGTCATCACCTCAATCGGTGTCACGACGATTCTGACTTATGTAAATGCCTCACCAATGCTGGTAATGGAAGGAATGGGCTTTGATCGTGGCGGGTACTCGACCACCATGGCCTTAACCGCACTGGTCAGTATGATCGCTTCATTTTCAGCCCCTTTCCTACTAGGTGTATTCAAGCAGCGTAGCTTGATGCTGTTCTCACAAGGGCTGTTTGCCACTGCGGCAACCGTCTTGATGGGCTCAAGCCTCGGGCTATTGGATCCGCTTGCCAACTTGATAGGCTTTGGCCTCATCTGTGCAGGTTTTTCCATCGGTTTCGGTGTCACCATGAGCCAAGCTCTGAGTCCGTTTTCTCTTCGCGCTGGTATGGCAAGTTCAATCCTTGGAATTGCCCAGGTTTGTACATCGGCATTTTATATCTGGTTAATGGGTCTACTGGGTGTCTCGGCACTCAATATGCTCATTATCATCTTGGCTTTGGGTGGTGTTCTTTCAGCCGCTCTAATATTATTGGTATCAATGCCTATGATGCCAACCTGTTGTAAAGCCAATGAAGAAATCACTAGCACGCCTTGATCTCAACTTGCTCTTCACCCTGCAGCTATTGCTGCAGGAGCAGAGTGTCACCAAGGCGGCTAAGAAACTGAATGTGACCCCGCCGACGGTAAGCAAATCCCTCAACAAGCTGAGAGAGTGGTTTGATGATCCTCTGTTTATCAAAACCCCACAGGGCCTCAAACCGACCCCGTTGGCGCTCAGCATGGCACACGATCTCTCCGACTGGCTACAAATTGGCAGCCAGTTATTGGCCAAGCGTGGCGATGAAACACCCAAAGGCGTTCACTTCAACCTCACTATGGAATCACCGTTGCTGCTGATCATGTTCAATGAACTCTCGCAGCAGATATACCAGCGCTATCCGGATGCCAAAGTGAAGGTCAGTAACTGGGACTATGACTCGCTGGAGTCCATCACCCGTGGTGAATCTGATATTGGATTTACCGGTAGGGAGAGCCACCCTCGATCGAAAGAGTCCTTGGATTTACTGCCTTATTTCATCGACTTTGAAGTGCTGTTTTCTGACTTGCCGCAAATCTACCTACGCAAAGATCACCCGGCACTGCAAGAGGAATGGAACATGGACGCCTTTCTCAAATACCCGCATATCAATATCGTGTGGGAGAAAAGCGAAAGCTGGGCATTGGATGAAGTACTGGCGGAGCAAGGGCTTACTCGCCATGTCGCCCTGACCATGGCAAGCTTCGAGCAATCCTTATTCATGGCCGCCCAACCGGGACACCTGATGATCACCACCGCACCAGAATATTGCCAGCGTTATTGCCAGCAAATGCATCCTGATTTGGTTGCGCTGCCTATTCCGCTAGATAAACAGCAACTGGACAGTTTGCTGATCCCATTCACCATGATTTGGCATAAGCGTAATAGCCAGAATCCAAAAATCGCGTGGCTCAAAGAGACCATAAAAAAACTGTATGGCATTAATGAATAAAATCGGATATTTGGGCTTGAACCATCTACATCCCTGCAAAAGCAGTGGTTCCATTAAGCACAGCCGTAGCTTCCTCCTAACGAGTACAGCCGGAAAGAGACAATCAAACGGTTATATGCAAAATTCCACGATCAGGGTACAGGACGGGTGTTAGCCTTACCTGATAGACTGAGACTTATATATCCAAATCCACCCCCACTGTTTGATCACTCAATCTGGACTTAATTTAAAGCATGTCTTCTATCAACGTTAAACAGATTATAGAAAGCACTTTAGTTATAGTTAATGACATCGAAACCGAGCTTTACCACGACGCTCGCCATTCATCCAAGCTAGGTGAGATTGCTGATTTTAAGCAATGGCTTAAGTTCGGACAGAAACAGGGGGCATTCAAATACGCTTACACTATCAATTGCGATTACGGTATTCGACAGTTGTGCTGTGAGGTTTTTGATTATATAGGTTTTTCCCCTACAGAATTGACGAATTACTGCCTAGAGATGACCAGCCTAATTGGAAATGATGGCCATTTCGCCATAAGGTTTAATCCCAAAGACGCGACAGAATACGGGCCAGATGATTATTTTGAAGATGATAAAGGCCACCTAGACACGCATAAAGACACAGACGGTGAACTGCTCGTCCCTTACCGAAAAGTACTGCTTACGGTATGGCGGGAAGGCGATGCCCATGTAGAAGTGGACTATCACGTCTTTTTTCATGCCCTCAGGCAGTATTTAAAAGAACAACACAGTGATCAATTAGTACAGGCAGTATCTCAAAAGTTTGGATTAACCGATGAAAGTGATAACTATTGTGATCAATTGGCAATCATCCCAAGTTTTCTTCATGAATTGACGACGGAATTACTGCTGGCACGTATTGATAGCTGGCGCTCTGTTTCAACTCGAGTAGCAACACTTTCCGACTCAATCAATGGCAGATTTTACTCGATTTTTCCTGAGAGATAACAGGTATCAACCTCTCTGCCCAATACCATTACCAGCCCGACTACATTTCTCTCCGAAACCTTTTTCTGTGCAAATCCTAATAAGCCTGCTTCTAGCCGGACCACTCTGCATGATATGCTATGGCCAAACAACAGTCATAGCGTTAAATCGCTGTTATAAAAAGATTTTTGGTGTTTATTAATGTTTGATTTTGAGTCCACTGTTCTTTTCGCTGCCACCCTTATCTTTCTTGGCTCTTTTGTTCAAACGGCTATAGGCTTTGGTTTGGCGATAGTCGCTGCACCTTTACTGTTTCAACTTTCACCGCACTATGTTCCCGCCCCAATCTGTTTGGTTGCGCTTGTCATCTCATTGATAAATGCATTCAAGTTACGAAGTAATGTTTCAATTGGCGGCTTAAAATCAGCGATTATTGGACGAGTGCCTGGTTCACTCCTCGGTGGTTACTTATTAACTGTGGTTTCTGGTGCAACACTTTCTTTGTGGCTGGGTGCCATGGTACTCATTGCTGTAGGTATCAGTGCCTTGCCCTACAGATTAAAACCAACACCGAACAGAATGCTGGTTGCCGGATTTTTGTCAGGCGTGATGGGTACTAGCTCTTCCATTGGCGGCCCGCCAATGGCACTTCTGATGCAACATGAAGAAGCAGCCAAACTGCGCGGCAACTTATCGGCGTTCTTTGTGATCACCTCAATCATGTCACTGGTGATACTGTATTTCTACGGCCACTTCACCGTCGAGCATATTCAGATCACCTTGCCATTGCTACCAGCCGGTCTATTGGGGTACTGGCTAGCCAACAAAGTCGTTAACAACCTTCCTCAAGCTATGGTCAGAGTATTCGCTTTACTGCTTTGCCTAACCAGTGGGTTAACTGCCATTTATCAAGGAATGAGCGGACTTTGATGCTTGGATGCCATGCATAGAAGTCCTTGAAAGCACACGGTTGCTAGGAATGAAATTAAGCATAACCGTTACAAAAAAATCACTTAGTGCAAAGCCATTATGGTGATAATCTAGCGCCGATTTGTGACCTCTTCAGTAGGCTGTTTGAAAAGACGATGAAAAATATATTCTTGGCAGGTTTCGTTAGTCTGCTGTTAGCCGGTTGCGCAGCACCAAGCGAAGATTTGCTTTCGCAAGCCACTCATGTACGCGTGTTAACCACCAGCCTGCCTAGCCTCGATAAATGCAACTGGGTGGGTGAAGTCACTGGTAATGAAGGCCACTGGTATTCCTACCTGTTTTACAGCAATGACGCACTGATTCAAGGCGCAGTTAACGAGCTAAAAAACAACGCCCATCAGATCGGAGCCGATACCGTGGTGATCATGACTCCGCACAACTTCACCACTTCGGTCTCTTTGCTTGGCACCGCTTACGACTGCCGGTAGCTATTTACGATCAATAAGTTTACGTGGAAGTTAGTATATAAAAGTAGGGCTAACCCTTTTCTATCACCTAAGACCTTTGAAATACGCTTTCATTCCGCAAAATCTCCCCCTTGTAAAGTCATGATTTTGCATCAATAAAAATTTGTTATACAGTATTGGGCATACAAGCATTTTACTGTCCAACAGGACAGATTTACCGTTCTTACGACTTGTCACTTGGTAACGAGCAGCCTATGCCTTCAACTTCCCAGCGCCGAACAGAAATCCTCGAGTTTATCCAGCAGCATGGCAAGGGAGAGGTGGCCTATTTCACTGATCGCTACAAGGTTTCTGCCGTTACCATCCGCAACGATCTCAATTACCTCGAGAAGAGAGGCTGTGTCACCCGCTGCTACGGCGGTGCGACCCTCAATAACCAATTTACCTTCGACAGGCCGCTCAATGACAAGAAGCAACTCAACCGCACGGTAAAGTCTCTATTGGGCAAACGGGCAGCGCAACTGATCGAAGACGGCGATACCATCATCATTGATTCTGGCTCGACGACAGAGCAAATCGCCCTCAACCTAGAGGGAAAAAAGAACCTGATCGTGATGACAAATGGCATCAACGTCGCCTATCAGTTAGCGAACCAGCCCGATATTGAAGTCATGGTTACCGGCGGCCAAATGCGGGAAAATTCCTATTCCCTGCATGGCGGTTGCGGTGAGAGTCTGCTAAATCACTACCGTTTCAATAAATTGTTTCTTGGCGTCGATGGATTCGACAAGCAAGCCGGGATCACGACTCCTCATTCAGGTGAAGCGGCCATCAACCGCAACATGATCAACGTTGCCCAGCAAGTTATCGCTGTAACCGACTCATCCAAATTTAATCGACAAAGCTACTGTCTTATTGCCAAGGCAAAAGAAATCGATGTGCTTATCACCGACAGCGGCATCCCGGATGAATATGTCGAACAACTCGCCCTGCTTGGGGTAGAGATTATTATCGTCGACTAGCCCCCTGTCGATTCCCTTTGCCCATAATATATCTATACCTTGAGTTCATATTTTTGACCTGAAAATCAAACTTGTGATCTCAAACAGGATTCACTTCGAAATACCATCACCCACCTGGATATTAATCCAGCTTTCATTCCACCACTGAATAACCCGCAAGAACAAAGGGATTTGTTGTATATATTCCCACCACATCGAAAAGCACAACCTTTCGCTTTAGGAGAAACGAAAGGTTTTTGGGTGAAAAACCCTTCACTTCCCCATTGTGATCTCCCTTCGCTTTTTTCTTTCAAGCCAGTGCTTCAATAAGAATCAAAAGGAAATGAAATATTTTTCGCTGAAAAACGAAAAAGAATGAAAGGTTATTGGAGGGTGTTATGACAAGTGCCGAACGCAGACAAAAAATCATGATGCATATCCGTCAAAACGGTGCGGGCAAAGTGGACGATTTCGTTGAAACATTCAACGTTTCTGCCGTTACTATCCGTCACGATCTCAACCTGTTAGAGAAAGAAGGCTGCATTTTACGCTGTTATGGCGGGGCCACCTTAAACCCTAACTTTGCGTTCGACCAACCCTTGCATCGCAAAGGCCAGATCAACCGCGACCAAAAAGACTGCATCGCCAAAGTGGCAGCGGCTTTGGTCAAAGATGGCGAGGCCATTATTCTCGACTCCGGCACCACCATCGCCAAAATGCCGCAATACCTCACCAAGCAGCAACAACTGGTCGTTATGACCAATGCGCTCAATACCGCTTATCAACTTAGCGGGTACGACAATATCGACCTGCATGTGGTTGGTGGCAACCTGCGCCGATCTTCCTGCTCACTGACTGGTCACCAAGGCGAAACACAGGTGCGTGCCTACCTGTTCGATAAACTCTTTCTCGGCGTCGATGGCTTCGACTTAGAAGCAGGAGTCACCACGCCCGATCAACATGAAGCCCAAATCAACCGGGCGATGTGCGACGTGTCGCGCCAAATCATTGCAGTCACCGACTCCAGTAAGTTTGGCCGCAAAAGTTTTTGCATGATCCGCGCCGCCTCGCAGATAGACACCCTCATCACTGACAGCCAGATCCCCGAAGAGACTCTCTCTGCCTTAAAGGCGCTCGGTGTTGAAGTGATTATTGCTGATAAAACAGATTGCTAGGACTCAAGATGAAACCACTACTCGACATTATCTCAGCACACAAACAAGGACAGCCAATTGGCGTTTACTCCGTGTGCTCAGCCCACCCACTGGTCCTTGAAGCCGCATTATGCCAAGCCAAACAAGATAACCAATTGGTGCTGATTGAGGCGACCTCTAACCAGGTAAATCAATACGGTGGCTACACCGGAATGACGCCGAGTGATTTTGCCAAGCGGGTCTTTGAGCTCGCCGACAGCATTGGCTTTCCTCATGGCAACATCGTGCTCGGTGGTGACCACCTGGGTCCTAACAGCTGGCAGTCACTCACAGCCAGTGAAGCAATGGCGCGATCAGAAGTACTGATCGCCGATTATGTCAAAGCCGGTTTCAAGAAAATCCACCTCGATTGTTCGATGCCTTGTGCCGATGACAGCTTACCGCTGAGTGAGCTGACTATGGCCAAACGTGCCGCCA
Organism: Photobacterium sp. DNB22_13_2; assembly: GCF_052873915.1. NCBI lineage: Bacteria > Pseudomonadati > Pseudomonadota > Gammaproteobacteria > Vibrionales > Vibrionaceae > Photobacterium > Photobacterium sp. DNB22_13_2. Next base: position 18,769 of record NZ_JBNNXU010000021.1, on the reverse strand, counting down.
AACTTTGCGAAGTTGCCGAGAAAAGCTGGAAAGAATGCGGTGGCGAAGCCCCTGTCTATGTCATTGGAACCGAAGTACCGACACCGGGCGGCGCATTGGAATCACTCGACGGCTTGGCCGTTACCCAACCAGAACAAGCGCTGGACACTCTAAATGCGCACCATCAAGCCTTTTCCGATATCGGCCTTGGCTATGTCTGGCCACGAGTGATTGGTTTGGTAGTACAGCCCGGTGTCGAGTTTGACCACCACTCGGTTCACCACTACCAGCGCGAGCTTGCCAAACCACTGAGCAAGATGATTGAAAGCCAGCCGCACTTGGTTTTCGAAGCCCACTCGACCGATTACCAGACCCCGGACACATTCACCCAATTGGTTGAGGATCACTTTGCCATTCTCAAAGTCGGCCCTGCCCTGACGTTTGCCCTTCGCGAAGCACTGTTTGCACTCGACCGTGCCGAACTGGAATGGCTGGGCCCACAACAAGCTGCCCACTTGCGCAGCACCATTGAGCAAGTGATGCACGAAGAACCCGATTACTGGCGCCAGCATTACCACAGCCGCGGCCACCAGCAATATCTCGACTGTACCTACAGTCTTAGTGACCGCATTCGCTACTACTGGAGCCACGCCGACGTACAACAGGCACAGCAGAAACTGTTTGAGAATCTAGCCCAGAACCCTATCCCCCTGACGATTCTCAGCCAGTACTTGCCGAACCAAGCAAAAGCTATTTCACAACAGCTCCTGAGCCATTCGCCAAGGGATATAGCGATTCACAAGGTGATGGAAGTCACTGATATCTATGCGCGTGCCTGTTTCTCCAATTCCGCTTTAATTAAGGAGCACATCTAATGACTACGTTCTTGGGTTACAACAGCCAATGGCTGACCGAGCACAACGGCATTCACACCGCCAAGGAAATCAGCCACCAGCCTGCGCTGTGGCGCAATCTGGCCCAGATCCTCGACAATCAGGCCATTCATTGGCAAGCATTTCTACAGCCGCTGCTGGCGGATCCCAAGCTGCGTATTATCCTAACCGGCGCAGGAACATCGGCCTTTGTCGGTGATGCGGCAGCCCCATTTATCCAAACGGCCAACCGCTTTAATGTCGCGTCTATCCCCACCACGGATCTGGTCTCTAACCCAGCAGAATACCTCGACCCAAACAGCAAGACCCTTGTAGTGTCATTTGCCCGCTCGGGCAATAGCCCTGAAAGTGTCGCTGCTGTCGAGTTGGTCGACCAGCTTGTCGAGAACAGCTACCACCTCTTTCTGACCTGCAACCCGGACGGCAAGCTGTCTCGTCATGCCAACAGCCATGACAATGCCTTCTGCCTGCATATGCCGGATGGTTCAAATGACCAGAGCTTTGCCATGACCTCCAGCTTCAGCTGCATGTTGATGTCGGCTATCTCCATCCTCGGCAGTGAAAGTCCCGAGCAGCGCAATGCCAACATCGCCAAGGTCGCCACCCTGTGTGAAGGCAAAATCAGCGAATGGCAGGACACAGTCAAAACACTCGCAGCCCAGCCTTACCAACGCTTAATCACTCTTGGTAGTGGCGGCTTGGCAGGTGTTGCCCGCGAAGCCTCACTTAAATCACTTGAACTGAGCGCGGGCAAAGTAATGACCGCCTTCGACTCATCTTTGGGCTTTCGCCATGGGCCGAAATTCACCATCAACGAGCAGGCCGTGGTGATCCAATACCTGTCGAATAACCCCTATACCCGCCAATACGATCTGGATCTCTATAACGAAATCCAGAATGACAACCACGTTGGGATCCACATTGCCCTCACCGGCAGTCGCTGCGATGGCGAGCATGTGTTCGAGCTTGGGCAACCTGAACTTCCTGACAGCTGGCTTTGCTTCCCCTACATCGTGTTCAGCCAAATGTTAGCGTTTGAAAAATCTCTCCAGCTAGGTCTTGGGCCAGATAACCCATGCCCGACCGGAGAGGTAAACCGAGTCGTACAGGGCGTCACTATTCACCCGTACTCACTGTAATCCAATAGCGATAAACAAAAAAACAAAGGAATGAACTATGCCAAATATCGTACTAAGCCGAATTGATGAGCGTCTTGTCCATGGCCAGGTTGGAGTGCAATGGGTCGGATTTGCCGATGCCAATATCATTGTGGTGGCCAACGATGAAGTTGCCAGCGACACCATCCAGCAGAACCTGATGGAAATGGTGTTAGCCGATGGCATAGCCATCCGTTTCTGGACCGTGCAAAAGACCATCGACACCATCCACAAAGCCGCAGATCGCCAGCGCATCCTACTGGTCTGCAAAACACCAAAAGAATTCCGCATGCTGGTTGAAGGCGGTGTACCCGTGAACAACATCAACGTCGGCAACATGCATTACGTGGAAGGAAAAAACCACATTGCCAAGACTGTCTCGGTTGATGCCGATGACATCGAGGAATTCAACAAACTAAAAGCACTGGGTGTGACCTGCACCGTTCAGGGAGTACCCACCGAAAGTGCGACAGATCTCTTCACCCTACTTTAATTCATAAGGACAACCGTTATGGAAATAGGATTTTTACAAGCATTGATGCTTGGCATCCTTGCCTTTCTAGCCGGGTTAGATCTCTTCAATGGTCTTACCCACTTCCACCGCCCGGTGGTACTTGGACCGCTGGTCGGCCTGATCCTCGGGGATCTGCAAACCGGTATTCTGGTCGGTGGTACGCTAGAACTGATTTGGATGGGCCTCGCCCCTCTTGCTGGTGCACAGCCACCAAACGTTATTATCGGTACCATTGTCGGTACGGCTTTTGCCATCACTACCAGAGTCGAGCCTAATGTCGCCGTCGGTGTTGCGGTACCTTTTGCGGTCGCAGTTCAGATGGGTATCACCCTACTGTTCTCGGCAATGTCGGCAGTGATGTCCAAGTGTGACGAGTATGCCCAAAATGCCGATACCGACGGTATTGAACGCGTTAACTATTTTGCCCTAGCTGTACTAGGTACCTTCTACTTCCTCTGCGCCTTCCTACCGGTTTTCCTTGGTGCAGAACACGCCGGCAATATCGTTGAGGCACTGCCTAAAAACCTGATTGACGGGTTAGGCGTAGCCGGGGGCATCATGCCAGCGATAGGTTTTGCCGTCTTGATGAAAATCATGATGAAGAACGCCTACATCCCTTACTTCATCCTTGGCTTTGTTGCTGCCGCATGGATAGAGCTTCCAATCTTGGCCATCGCCAGCGCCGCAACAGCCATGGCCATCATCGACTACATGCGCAAGTCAGAACCAACGCCTGTGACGACCACACCGACAGTAGAGGACTACGAAGATGGTATCTAATGTAAGCGACGAATTGAACGTACGTCCTACCAACACTGACGTACAACCAGCCCCGGGGGTCGCCCCGGATGAATATGAAAATAAGGAAGTGGGGGCAGAGCTCACCAGAGCCGACATCAACCGCATGGCATGGCGTTCACTGTTACTGCAAGCCTCATTCAACTTCGAACGTATGCAGGCATCAGGCTGGCTGTATGGCCTACTGCCCGGACTGAAAAAGATCCACACCAACAAGGCTGACTTATCCAAAGCCATGCAGGGCCATATGGGCTTTTTCAACACTCACCCATTCCTGGTGACCTTTGTCATGGGGATCATCCTGGCAATGGAGCGCTCCAAGCAGAATATCAGCAGTATCCAGAGCACCAAGATTGCAGTCGGTGCGCCGATGGGCGGGATTGGCGATGCTATGTTCTGGCTCACCCTGCTGCCTATCTGTGGTGGTATTGGCGCCGACCTTGCGCTGCAAGGCTCCATTATGGGTGCCATCTTCTTCATGGTGATGTTTAACACCGTGCACTTTGGCTTGCGCTTCGGCTTGGCCCACTACGCCTACAAGATGGGAGTCGCGGCTATCCCGATGATCAAGGCCAACACCAAGAAGGTCGGCCACGCTGCCTCAATGGTGGGTATGACGGTAATTGGCGCCTTGGTCGCAACCTATGTCCGCCTCTCGACGACCGCTGAAATCACCGCCGGTGATGCGGTGGTCAAACTGCAGGCCGATGTGATCGATAAGCTGATGCCAGCCTTCTTACCACTGCTTTATACCTTGGCGATGTACAGCTTGGTTAAACGTGGCTGGAGCCCATTGCGCCTTATCGGTATCACCGTCGTTGTCGGTGTCGCAGGTCGCATGCTGGGCATCCTATAAAGGCCAATAGCAACAACAGCCGTAAAAGCAGAAACAAATAAACAGCAATAAAACCAAAAGGGCCGGGACTGGCCGGCCCTTCAAGTAGGAACAACAACATGATCGCAGTCATTCTTTCAGGCCACGGTGGTTTTGCCTCTGGCATCGAGCAAGCCATTGAACAAATCATTGGTACCCAAACGCAATTCAAGGCGATTGATTTCCCAATGGAAAGCACCACTGCCCAGCTCGACAAAGCCATGCGCGCCGCGGTCCAAGAGCTCGATTCTGGCGAAGGCATTGTCTTTCTTACCGACCTGCTAGGCGGCACACCGTTTCGTACCGCATCGCTGATCAGCCAAGAGCGGGACGATATCCAAGTGGTCACTGGCACCAACTTACAAATGGCAGCGGAAATGCTGCTAGAACGTGATGAATTAACCCTTAACGAATTTCGTGATCAAGCCTTGATCTGTGGCCACCGCGGGATCACCAGCCTTGCTGATGAAATGGCAAGCAAAGCGCCACAACAACAGGAAGCCGTTGAAGATGGGATCTGATCTCCGCCATTATCGCGCTGCCAAAGTCCTCGCAGGCACGCAGTGGCTGGACGATGGCGTGGTCAGTGTCGACAGCCAAGGGACTATCGTCGCTATTGCGCCCTTCTCGTCCTTTTCGGCCAAATCAACCATTTCGCCAGAGTCAACAGAACGCCACAGCGAAGTGACCGATTTAGGCGAGCAGTATCTGCTACCCGGCCTTATCGACAGCCATGTCCATGGCGCGGTGGGCTGCGATGTGATGGACGCAAGCCATGAAAGCCTAAATGCTATGTCGACTTATTTCGCCAGCCTTGGCGTCACCGGTTTTGTCGCCACTACAGTTACCGGCCCGGTCAAAGCTATTCAGGCAGCACTGGCCCAAGTCGGCAAAAGCCGACAGCACGGTGTTGAAGGTGCCGAACTCCTCGGCGCGTACCTTGAAGGCCCGTATTTTACCGAGAAAAACCGCGGTGCCCACCCAACCGAGTGGTTCCGCGAACTGGATGTCGATGAGCTGGACAGCTGGATTTCCTATGCCGACAACCAACTGCTGACCGTGGCCCTTGCGCCAGAAAAATCCGGTGCGATTAAGGCCATTAAATACCTGCATTCTCAAGGTATTAAGGTGATGCTAGGCCATAGCGATGCCAGCTTTGATCAGGTTCAACAAGCCTTGGATGCCGGCGCTAATGGCATTGTCCATTGCTACAACGGCATGCGCGGGCTGCACCACCGAGATCCCGGTGTGGTCGGAGCAGGGCTGTGTCATCCCCACAGTTATGTCGAGATGATCGCCGACGGCCACCATGTCCACCCGACTGCAATTGATATTGCCCATCGCTGCTGTGGCGAGCGCTTGACGCTGATCACCGATGCCATGCGCGCGACCAATATGCCAGATGGTCAGTACCAATTAGGCGAGTACTTGGTCAACGTCAACGACGGTATTGCCACCACCGACAGCGGTGGCCTGGCAGGCAGCACCCTAACCCTGCCCAAAGCCGTGTTCAACCTTATGCAATGGCTAAGCCTGCCACTGGAACAGGCTTGGCTGCGGGCTTCACTGACCCCCGCACAATCACTGGGTCTCGACAGCCGCTACGGCAGTCTGGAGATCGGCAAGCAGGCCTCAATGGTCGCGCTGCACCCTAACCAAACCATTTCTAACACTTGGGTTAACGGCAACCTTGTATTTGACGCTGACCATGTTTGTAGCCAGGAGGCTGTATGTATTTAATTTCTTCTCGTGAAATGCTCAAGCGCGCACAAGTCGGTGGCTATGCTGTCCCTGCATTCAATATTCATAACCTTGAAACCGTTCAAGTCATCGTTGAAACCGCCTCTGAGATGGGATCCCCGGTGATACTGGCAGGTACGCCGGGCACCTACCAATATGCTGGCACCGATTACTTGGTCAGCATCTGCAAAGAAGCAGCTCACAAGCATCAAATTCCTTTGGTACTGCATCTTGATCACCACGAAGAATTGTCGGACATTCGCACCAAGGTAGAACAAGGCATCCGCTCGGTCATGATCGACGGCTCTCATTATGCCTTCGACAAGAATATCGATATCGTGCGCAGTGTGGTCCAGCACTGTAACCGCTTCGATGCCAGTGTCGAAGCCGAGCTCGGCCGCCTTGGCGGACAGGAAGATGATTTAATTGTCGACAGTGCCGATGCCCTACTTACCGACCCGTCATCTGCCGCTGAATTTGTTCGCAGCACGAGTATCGACTCACTCGCCGTCGCCATTGGTACCGCCCACGGCATGTACAAATCCGAGCCGCGCCTAGACTTCGAACGCTTAGCTAAGATCCGCGAAGTCGTCGATATTCCATTGGTGCTGCACGGCGCATCAGGCGTTCCCGATGAAATGGTCCGCCGCTGCATCGAGTTTGGGGTGTGCAAAGTCAACGTTGCTACTGAATTGAAAATCGCCTTCTCTGACGCCGTTAAGAGACACTTCGCCGAATACCCAGATGCCAACGACCCACGCAAATACATCGTTCCCGGCAAAGAAGCGATGAAGCAAGTCGTGATCGACAAGATCCGCATGTGCGGCAGTGAGGGCAGAATTTAACGCGTACCGACTGGGCACAGTTACACACAAGAGAGCTAAACATAATAATGCCGGCCAAGCGCCGGCATTATTGTATCTGTGATTCACGAACAGCAGCCAAGCGTCTGTTTTTAAATAAATACCTGCACCACCACACCTAACAAACTTCACTTTGTTTGACTCAAATCGCCTTCTGGATAAGTAACTAACTTTCAAGTCATGCGAGTATGGTTTTACAATCATCCATATGCAAAAATACGATTATTAATGTGTTAGGTGGCTGAGTGTGTCGAAAAAGTGAGCTTAGCCAGTCATTTAACATAATGGATATTTTACGTATTAAGTTTATAAATTATGAAGCGTGTTTTGTTGTTTTCTGTTTTATGTATTGTAATCATATCGCCTATTGCTTTATACACTATGGCTTTTGGTATTGGCATATGGTCAGAGCATAGTAAATGGTCAGAATTTGGTTCATTTTTTGGTGGTGTCTTTTCTCCTATTATTGCATCCTTAGCATTAGTTATTCTTTATTTGCAGAATAGAAATCAAAATGATCTTGCGTTTGTTATGCGTAGTGATAAAGAGCTAGAATACTTTTTAACAAAGTTGGAAAGAAATTTAGAAAACGTCTACGTTAAAGGAAAATCAAAGTCAGATTTAATTTTAGCAATCACTCAAGAAATTAACGATGTAAACTTTACCGATGATGAAAAATCAAAATATGTAAAAGGAATTTATGACAAAATTATGAATGAGAAACCCAAAGATTATAATAAACAGGTGCGTGAGTTGCTTAATTTAGTTTCATTATGGAGTTCTTTGGGTGTTGTACTTGTAGGTTTATCCGCTGAAGATAGACAGCCATATACCTTGTTTTATTCAACATCTATGTTAAAGATTCAAACGGTTATTGGGCATGATTTATGTATTGCTTTAGATAAGCTATTGTTTATTAATGCAAAGTCAGAGGGTTCTGGTAAATTAAGACTATTCTATTGGAAAGCTATAAAATAAAATTTTGTTGATAAGGTGTTGATATATGAAATTATTTAAGTCTATTTTATTATCGTTATTATCATTAGTTTCTCTTTTTTTTTCATATAGTCTTTTTTTGAAATCCAAGTTAACAGCGCCTGAGTTTATTTCTTTGTTTATTGTTCTATTTACTGCATTGCTTATTATTTTCTACATTTCTGAGTTAGATGAAATATCTATAGGTAAAAGTACTCTTAAGTTCAAGGAAATTAAACAGGAAGCAATTGATGCTATTAAAGCACTTCAAGATTCGAGAGTTTCCAACTTTCGATTTCTATTAAGTCTAATCCAAAGAGATGTTGGTGATTATGATGATATAGCAGAAGGAAGGTTTGATGATTTTCAATTGATTTATGATGAAATTGTAAATACAGGTAGCAAAGATAGATTAGTGAATGAGATAAATATTACCTCTAAGAAGTTATTACTTGCACAACTCTATCAAATTACCAATAAGACAAATGAATTAGTTAGTAAATACAACATTTCAAATAGTCATATTATTCCAAGCCCTGACCAACTAACTCTTGATATTGGAAGTAATCATGACGAGATATTGTCAAAGTTAAATGAGATATATACTCAAAATCATGACTTGATACCGGAAAAGCAATTGGAACTTGCATTACATCAATACCGATATTTGCATGATATATATATAGGCACGTTCACCCCGCCTAGTAATACGGGGTGAAAGTCTATAAACGTGTGGCTTGCTAAATTTGACCGTAGGACTTGCTTTTTTGATCTGCATATAAAGTCTTCTAGTTCTGCGGTTAATCGTAATCGATAAACTGTTTAAGATGTATCACTACTTGTCAAGTAGCCCTCTTGGGATGCATGCTGATATAGAAATGAGATAAAAAATGGCTAAAAATGTCCCCACAGACCTTCAAATTCTTCAAGTGATTTACGACCTGTATTATGATGACTTTTGTGCTTTTGACCATGATAAGTCCGTACGAGAGTCAAAGATTTTTGTTCCCATTGATTGCCAATTAGTCGCAAAAAAGTTAGGGGTCAATGGAGATATTATTTTTGGAAGGCTCTATTACCACTTAGCGAACAAACATATGTACAGTGACCATGGTGACGGAAATGCCCCAGTAGTTAGGCTATTTGAGTTTCAAATTGGACAAGAGTTTAAGTGTGTTCACTTTCCTTTCATGGCTTCTGTTTTAGCTGATCTTAAGTTACAAGAACGTCGTTTCAAACTAACATTAACTGCATCTTTGTTTGCTGTGGGTATTTCAATTGCTTCGTTATCGATTTCAATATACGAAAAACTCCCTTCAATAGGATTTGAAAAAGTTGTTGAGTTTAACGATAGTATTCCTATTCAGTCTAATATCGATTTATCTAGTAGTTAAGCTTCGAGTGATCAGGCCCTCTTTACTCAGAGGGCTGTTTCTCAATTATCGGACCATTCTCGCTACTTTTAGAATAGTGCTTAAGTTCTTTCTGTCGCGTTCTGCCCCAATTTCTATCAAAGCATTCCCTGTGATGATCCTGCTTGGGGTTAATGGCCATTGATTAGGCGTCATCAGAAATCCTTTTTGCAACCTCCAGCCCCTCCAATCGTCACTCAGTGGATCAAGTTCTAAACCACAATACATACGCATTAGCCTTCGACACTCTGGCGGTATCGGTTTTCCCTCATCCCACCGCGTGATTGTCCTCACACTTTTAAAACATAATTCTGCTGTCTGTTCGATGCTTAATCCGCATTTAAAAAATCGAAAAATGTAGTTTTCACTTAGTTCATGATGTTTAGGCATGGAACGCTTTCCCTGTAAAGAAAACACACTAAACCATTGATTTATCATTAATTTTGCTTTTGAACATAACACGGCATAATGCGCACTGCGAGTATTTCCTTTCTAACCTAGCGTAAAATGAATCCACACTATTTATCTTAAGCAAACTCTTCATCAAACATACTTACTAATTAACATCTTTATTAATAATTTGACTACGGTTCACCTCGCGGTTTGCCATTAAAATATCCTCTACTCATATCCTTGCAGAATAATACTAATGAAAGCTTTAAAAGCTCTTTGCCTAATTTCAGTCCTATTTTTATTTGGCTGTGCGTCTGGCTCATCCATTGTTGTCGGTGAAGCTCGCCCGCCCATTGACCCTAATGAAGTTCGTTTGTACTTAGAAGTACCGAAAAGCTATGAACCAATAGCGATTGTTAATGCCTCCAGTGACGCTGGTTTTACGGAGCAAGGCTCAGTTAACTACGCTGTTCAAGAGCTAAAAAATCAAGCGGCAAGAATTGGGGCAAACGGCATAATCCTTGATTCAACAGGGACAAGAAACTCTGTGATGCTAGGTGGGCAAGGAACGGATTATCAGTATCTGATTCCGGTCTCTGCACAAACAGTAAGTGGTACAGCTGTTTATATTGAGCCTGAAGGTTAAACCTGGTTATGGAAAAGCTCTCTACATAAATAGAGCATCTTATAAGCGGCTTTTTTCTTCTTCATTGCTACATTTAATGTGCTGTGTACTGAAAGTAGGAGAGTTTGAATGAAGCCCATTTTATATATCAACCTGATTTTTCTTTGTTTGTCCCCGTTTGCTTTTGGCGCTGATCAGTCCCAGGCCGCGAACGAGATTATTCAGGAAGCTAAAGAAGAATGTGCTCGTTTTGAGAATGGCGAGTTCAACGCAACTGAACAGGCCATCTCATTACATGACTTTACCGGTGATGGCCAACCAGAAGAAATCGTGGACGCATCACAGTTCTCCTGCTCAACGTCGGCTTCTATGTGGGGCGGTTCTGGTGGCACGTTCTTATGGGTCGTTGTGGATGGAAAACCCTATGAATTTCTTGCCAATAAATGGAAAACTGTCGATTTTGATGGGCAGTCAGTTCTCTTACTTGCGGTACATTCTTCTGAATGTAGCGATACCGTTGGCCCCTGTTATCGGGCGCTAGTTTGGAGCGATGGTTTCAGGTCGAAACGCTAATTTTTATAGGAAATTTATTGGGGCTCTTCATCACTCCCGTAACGAGTCGGTCTGGGGGGTAGCATCCAGTTGTGGGATCTTGGCTAATTCATAAGTAAACAATATGAGATACCTTTATCCGACAGTTCACAATGAGAAAGGCGACTATGGTTTAGCTGCGTTCGATATTTGTGATTAGTATCGTGACTAACAATACAAGCTATTACTTATATTCGCAGCGTAACCTCCCCCGTCGAGTAATACGGGCAAATGTAGCGTGTGACTCGCTATTTGGAGATGCCTCTAAAGTATTCACGTGAGTTCTGCGGCCCAGCTTAAATCCAAGTAAGGTTTTGCTGTGTTCATCAATTTATAGGATTTATGACTGAACAATTTACCTGCCCGGTATGTGGTAAAACCGAATACTTAAGGTCTGGCTCCTTGATCATTTGCATCTGTGGTGCATTTGTCTTGGAAGCTGTATTTCCAGTTATAGCTGCCACTGTAACAAAACCTATATTAGAAGAAAACTTTGTCGGAAAGTGACCTGTAAAGAGCTCACCAAGCCGTGATATAAATCCAGTTCTACATGACGTGTAGAACTGGAAAATAAAAAAGTGCATGGATGCACACTAATTCGCGTATCAGCGATAATTTGTCATTTTCACATATTCAGGCTTGTGTCTTTGAGTAAAAAGCGGCCAAATTTAGATAGCGATAGACTCACTTAACCAGCCTAGCTGGCTTTAACGCATGGTGCTTTCACATCCAACCTCTCCATTCATCACTGAGCGAGTGAAGCTCAAGAACACAATACATCCGCATCAACCATCGACACTCTGGCGGTATAGGTTTTCCTCTAAGCACATATAGCGAAGCAACACACTAGAGAGCTAGGCGCAAAAATGCCGGCTAAGCGCCGGCATTATTGCCTCTAATCACCAAGGATTAAAGCCAAGTGACTATTTGTCGTATAGCTGCTTAGCAGCGACCCCAACTCTCTAAACGTTGAGTCTTATTCTACAGTCACGATAACCGGTTCAATAGCTTGCAGACCTGCAGCAATCGGGTAAACGGTCGCAGAGCCTACTCCAATCGCAGTAATGGCTTGATTGCCAGCAGTCGCGCGAACAACGCTAGGGTTGTCGATCACCCAACCATCAATTGTTTCAATATCAACAAGGCTTCCCGAGTTGTGTAGACCGCGAATAGATGGGGTAAATTGAGAACCTACAGCCATGGTTGTTTTGTTCGGAAATGGCATAACCCACTGGAACTCTGATTGGCTTTCATTTACATCAATGCGGATCTCTTGTGAGCGCACACCATCTGCACGGGCAATAAGCAATCCATAGCCACCTTCATGAGCCGTAACTAAGCCTTCATCCGTTACTGTAAGTTCTTGCGAAGAGTTAACGACTTGCCACTCAACAGAGTTAGTAACATCTTGCTGGGAACCATCTGAATACGTTGCTTGTGCTTGAGCTTGCTGTGTTTCACCAACTGCCATATTTCGATGCGCTAGCTCTACTGTAATTTCATCAATAACAGCCTCACCAACTTTAACGGTAGCCGGCTGGCTTGAGTTAACGCCCTTATAAGTTGCAGAGATCAGGGTCAAACCGCTCTTAACACCAAATGCCACACCGTTCTCTGATATAGGTGAAACCTCTGGATTACTGCTATGCCAAACCACGCCTTCTGGGTACATCTCATAACCATCATTGTATAGAACACGGGCGGTCATTGGCTTTGATACACCTGTATCGATAGTGACATTATAAGGAGCTACGAATACTTCAAGCACTTCTCGCTCTTCTGCAAGTACTGATACGCTCATAGCGCCGATGATGCTTGCTACGACTAATTTATTTAACTTCCACATGACTAAAATGACCCTACTGAAATAAATAGCTGCTCATAGATATGGCAGCACTAAAATTATTATTTAACTCTAAAATGAGTTGAATTTTAATAACGACAAGTAGAGTCATTTCCTAAAAAAAATCGTTTCTAGCAAAAATTTGCTTCAAACAAAAACCGCTATATTTTGATGTTATTTATTTAACTTAAAAAGGAATATTGATTTACATTTGCAATTATTTTTTGTCTATTTCTCAGTGTTACTGGCATCAACATCACAAACAATAAGTATTCATAATAATTAATATTTATTGTGGAAAATAATTTATTAAATTATTTTGATGATACTCTCTGAATCGATATCACAATTTCAAGTCATCCATACACGCAACATTCCCCCTCTACCCACCCTCGCCCAGCTAAGTTATGATTTCCTTTTTGAAAGGGACATTTCATGAAGCACTTACTCTTGGTGGTTTTCGCGCTGTTTCTGTACCTCGGTCTATTCTGGCCTGATGTTGATAAGCAGCTGATGTCCCTGCTGCACCACCGCTCTATCCTCACCCACAGCGTGCTATTGCCATTACTCATGCTGCTAATACTGCGCTCAAACTATGCCAAGCCTATTGCGGCAGGGTTATGTGCGGGGATCAGTATTCACCTAGCCGCTAATGTCATTTCACCAATGGGGAGTTATTCGCAGATATATCTACCAGCACCGCTGAGTTCATCGATTGGTGCGACGGAATCATTAGTGTGGCTTACGTTGAATGCGATAGTGGGGTACTTTCTGGCGCTAAAATTACTCAAGGCGCACAGCAAAACCATCCCCTTTATCTACCTGCTGGCCGCAGCTGGGTATGGAATTTATGTAAAGGATGATGTGCGACCATGGCTGGTCTGTTTCGCTATTTTCCTTATCCCTTTTATGCTCGATAAAGCCAAAAGTAAAATAAGGCGAACGGCCTAAAAAGGGGGACAATGGCCCTTATGACGAGGCCATGACTTTGATACCAAATACGGTAAAGAGTCCACCAGTCACATAGTCCATCACACCTGAAATACGCGCATAAACATTTTTCGCGGATTGATGTGAAAATGCCACTGCGAGAAATAAGTGCCAGCACAGCGTGATTGACGACATGGTTAGCATGATGGCTAGGATCATAGTTGTATTCATAGTTCCAGGCTCGCTTCCTGGCATACTTCCAGGCATAGCAACGCTGAATAAACTGACAACGAAGAAGCCGGTTTTCGGATTGAGAATGCTGGTAATAAAAGCTGAGATAAACACCTTTCTGTTCGATGGCAATATCTTTTGATGACCTTGTAACAGCTCACCTAGCCTTTTCGTTTTTCGGGTTTGGTAAATCTGGCGCAAACCCAGGTACAATAAGTAGCTGCCACCCACGACTTTCATCACGCTAAACAATTGAGGGAAAGTCGACAGCAAGATAACTAAGCCTGATCCACCAAAAAAGGCCCACAGCAATATTGCCGTACTGACCCCAAAAGCAGAAAACATCGCGAGTTTACGATTGTATTGCAATGCGGTATTAATGGTTAAAAGTACATTAGCCCCAGGCGTTGCTACAGCGAGTATCCAAATCAACGCAACATGAACAAGAACCAGTAGAACTTCCATTACCCACTATCCCTATAAAGTCAGGCAAGAGCCAAATATTCTGTCAGTATCTATGGCCAAAATAATAAAGCAAGATATTGATCTAGAAAGCCGTAGTCTGATCATAAGTCATGATGACTATTGCCTAATTTCCGCCTTCGATTATTAGCATGTAAGAAGCAAATTTTATTTTGTAAGATGCAAAAAAAACGCTGAAGGGACGTTATCCTCACCAGCGTTATTAAATTTTTTCGGTTGTTTAGTTCTTACTTAGCCGCGGAGCAGCACTGCACCACGTGGAATTTTCTTACCAAGCTTTTTACAACTGCCTACCTTCGGCTGTTTGTGAGCAGATCTTCCGGTATACCACAGGCGGCATTTACCTTTAGGTGGCATATATTGCTTGGCCACACGGTGTGGTGGATGTTTATGACCATTACCAGGCTTAACAATAACAGTGGGTTTAGCGTAGCTAGCAAAACTCGTTAGAAGCGCAAAAGAAACGACAAGTAGATATTTTTTCATTGATTGATTTGACTTATATATGTAAGAACCTTAATAAGCCAACCATATCACTGCTTTCAGGGTCGTCTGTTATATCATTGTCAAATCACATTTAATATCAACACTTTAGCATAATAACACCAAGGTGCTACAGATTAGCATCTGTACTATTAAAGTAGTGCTTCTACCTGATTTCAGATAATAAGTGCGACACTCATTCGGTGGTGCCAAAGAGGAAGCAGCCTTTGTGGCAACCATTTTGCCTCCCTATATTTGCAATAGACGGGTTACCTCTGCTTTTTCTTTTAATCGTGCCAGGTAACCAGTCAGTCATTATGATATTGAATTGAAATTGACTAGCCTGTAAATGCTGGAAGTATGCCTAGCATCGACATGAAATGGAACACAGCCGTTAACACACCAAAGCCCATTACCAGCATTATCATGGCGTTGCCACCTGGCGCTTTAAAACCTTCATTGCCTTTCTCTAGTGTGCGTGACTTTCTCACAAGCAGAGCTGGAATAATACATGTCCAAACTGTTGCAGCGGCACCGGCATAACCAATGGCAATAACAAAGCCAAAAGGAAACAGCAGCGACATGATCAGAGGTGGTAAGAAAGTCACCAACCAGGTTTTTGCACGACCCTGTTTGGTATCTTCGAACTTGAACAGATCAGCCAAATAGTCAAACACCCCAAGCCCGACACCAATAAAAGAAGACAGAATTGCCGCCATTGAGAAAATATTGATCGCATTGGCTACTTTTTCAGACTCAATAACTGAGCCTAATGCGGTCAGCAATGCATCCACGTTACCGCCTTGCTCAATCACAGGACCAAATTGACTTCTCGGCAAACTCCCGTAAATACTGAATAACCATAAGATATACAGGCCTAATGCGATTGCAGTGCCGCCTAATATCGCGTTTTTCGCCTTTCTCTCTTCGCCATAATATGAGCGCATTGAAGACACTGAATGGTGATAGCCGAACGATGTTAATGCAACAGGCAACATTGCCATGGAATAAGGTGCGTAAATTGTTTGTTCATTAATCGTATCAAACAGTATGGACATATCGACATTGACAGCTAACCCTGACACACCGAACACAAAGCTTAAGACCATAAATGTGATGAGAACAACGGAGATCCGGTCGACAGCCCGAGTTGAATGCCACACAAAGGCGGAGAACACTAACACAAATAAGATAGAGGCAATTTTGCTATCGAAACCCAAAATATCTTGAAGAATAAGACCGGAAGAGGTGATGTAGGCATACAATAAAATACCACCAACAAAGTACACCGTCAGGTTATTGAACATGTTGACCTTATCGCCAAGCATATCCTTGGTTACCGTATTGAAGGAAACCTTTAAGTCATAATGTTTAAATGCCTCCAGTAGCATCCAACCCGAAACGGTCATTACGACCATGGTTAATGTAATCGCGAGAACTGACCAAATTGTCCATGCACCTGCTCCCGCACTCGGGAGTCCTAGCATTCCTGCACCGACGCAGACACTAGCAATAATGCATGCACCCCCTATTAATGACGGATTATTTTCCTTAACACTGTCGCGTGCTTGTAATGACAAACTCTTATCCATAATTCTGTCACTCTTATAATTTCACGTTATTAAAATAATGAACTTAAACTGTGTTTTTATTTATATTTAAGAAAAAAACGCAACCCCGAAGGGTTGCGCTCTATTGTTATTAAGCTTCTTCTAGGACTTTCATTTCCTTCTTCGGCGCTTCCTGTCTCACAGGCTCAACCTCTTTGAGTCGGGCTGTAAAGTGACGGAGAACCGGTGGCTCGTAAGTAAAGTCGAGGCCTTTCACATTCGCTGCATTTTCCTTCACTTTCTGGAATGCCTCGATAACGAAGTCCATGTGTGTTTGAGTATATGTAGCACGCGGGATAGTCAGGCGAAGCAGCTCAGCCGGACAAGGGTGCTGTTTGCCTGTTGCCGGATCACGACCGAGCAATAGCGAGCCGATTTCAACAGCACGGATACCTGCTACTTTATAAAGCTCGCAAGCCAGGGCATGGGCCGGGAACTGATCAGCTGAAATATGTGGCAGCAACTTGCCTGCATCAACAAATGCCGCGTGGCCGCCAGCTTGCTGACAAACAACACCGATCGCTTCCAGACCATCTACAAGGTATTGAACTTGACCGATGCGGTATGCCAGCCACTCTTGACGCATACCGTCATAGAGGCCAACTGCAAGACGCTCCATCGCACCGCCTTCCAAGCCGCCGTAAGTTGGAAAGCCTTCCTGAACCACACATAGAGTTCGGCATTCGGTGTACGCATCCATCATGGACTCATCTTTAAAACAAAGCAGACCGCCCATCTGAACCATGGCATCTTTCTTGGCAGACATTGCCAAGCCATCGGCATACTTATAAGACTCGCGAGTGATCTCTTCGATAGTCCAATCCTGGTAACCCGGCTCACGCTGCTGAATAAAGTAGGCGTTCTCAGCATAGCGTGCAGAGTCCATGATCACCGGGATGTCGTATTTCTGAGCGATGTCATACACTGCTTTCAGGTTAGCGATAGAAACCGGCTGGCCACCCGCAGAGTTACAAGTAATGGTGCTGACGATGTACGGGACATTTGCCGGACCCGCTTCAAGGATCGCCTCTTCCAGCTTAACCAAGTCAAAGTTACCTTTGAAGTCGGCATTGACTGCAGTATCAAACGCTTCTTTTGTATACACGTTTTTCGCTACGCAGCAGTTCACCTGCGTGTGACCTTGTGTGGTATCAAAGAAATAGTTAGACAGTGCAACCATCTTGCTGCGGTCCAGTCCCTTCTCTTTTTCACGTTTTTTGATTAGAACTGGAATGTAAATTTGCTCGGCACCGCGGCCCTGGTGAGTCGGGATCGTCAACTCATAACCAAAAATATCTTGTACCGCATTCGAAAGCGCATAGTAGCTACGACTGCCGCTGTATGCTTCATCACCACGAAGCATTGCTGCCTGCATGTCCTGGGTAATAGCACCTGTACCACTGTCAGTCAGCAGATCAATAAAGACATCTTCACTATCTAGCAGAAATGGGTTCATCCCCGCTTTTAAAATCGCTTGTTCACGGTATTCACGAGTCGTACGTTTTACAGGTTCAATTACACGGATACGGAACGGCTCTGGTAGATGTTTAAAATTTTCCATAATAATGCCTTTATTTTTACCTGGCGCTTAATAGCACCATAAAATATGTGTTCTTTTTGTATGAATAGGTATCAACTAATAACAGTTCTCAACTTACATTTATCTAATTATATTTATGGACGAGTAAAGTCACGCTAAATAAATAACGAAATATCGAAAGTATTAGTTCAATTTAAAAAGTAGGAGTGTAACTACTCCTGTTTTTCACCTTGAAGGAAAAAAGTCAGATAGCTTATAGTCTTCATTGTACCACTGCATTACCAATGGCAACGGCAACAATGGACTTGCCCATTGAAAGCACATATTCACCTCACATTCTCACATGAAAATTAAGATACTTAGTCGGTATTCAAGGTTCAGAGTGTTAAGACACCTTTGCTTTCGCAATTTTAACCCTTGAAAAATCAACAATTAATTTAAATATTTTGAGTGTTTTTAAGGTGGCGCAAGAATGCGCTTCTAACGTTTATTCTGAAGACAGGTGAAAGGAAAGTTTGTGATCTAAGTTATACCAGGCTAATAGTGCTAGCACCGACGTAGATTGCAATTTGAGGTACACGCTCATCTAATGTTCCTATAAGAAAAAGCAATGCTATAACTATCCTATAGTTATTCTTATTAAGATATACTTATTTGTGATAAATGTGACCGATACAAGCAATTTAATTAATTGTATACCCAAGCGACTTCAAGATGCAGGTTCAGCGAGAATTTATAAGCTTATAGACAAGGCATTATTTTGAAGATCTAGTGGCTCTAAATCAAGAAACAATAACGCAGTATAGAAGCTTAGAAAACTCGCCCTTCGGGAGGG